>JACQZC010000020.1 GCA_016207905.1 Nitrospirota bacterium
AGCCAGTCCGAAATCAAACTCACTCTCTCGTCCATAGGTCTCACCTCTCTCCATGGCATCGCAATACCTCCTTGCTCTGCCATTATACTGTTACCCATGTCCGTAGGTTAATCTGTTACCTATGTTAGCAGGTTGCACCCTCCCCTAACCCTCTTTGCTAAAAGGGGGATTACTTCTAAAAATTCCTTGACAGAAAGGAGGCGGCTGCTTAATATAAAATGTAACCTGTCTGCGTGCATCGCACAGGCAGGCCAGAGCCCTTCTTACTTCAACGAAAGGAAGGGACAATATCACTATAAATGGAGAGTCGATGATACGCAAAGGAGTATTTTTAGCATTGAGCATATTGCTTTTCACATCTTGCTCCAGTGAAAAGTTTTCTGGCGGGGAATATAAGAACCGGGATATGGGCTTTTTGGTTCAGTTCCCGGATAGTTGGATTCAAGGGGAAAAATCATCGAGGTTACTCGGAACTGTAGTAACAATATTCAACTTTCATAATCGCAGTTTACCTGCAGATGCTACGGTAAGCATCACTGTCGTAAACCAGATACCAGATTTGCAGTCAGAGGTTGATTTTGAAGATTATTACCGTTCGGTCATTCTCATCGAAGAAACGGGTTTAACATCCGAAACGAAGCCTGAAGAAGTGCTTGAAAAGGTATTGCCATATATGGAGGCGAGAAAAGAAATAAGCTCGGGAAGAACAACGCTTGATACAACATCTGCCTGGTGGTTCAGCATCAATCACGAACGGAACAGGTCGCAATATAAGTCTACCGTATATTATGCGATTAACAATGGACGGTGGTACGCCGTCAGATGTGAGGCATCGGAAGACAATTACCATGCCTTCAAAGACACATTTGAGGAAATCATAAAAAGCTTCAAGTTTCTCGGTAATTAATAAATAAACCCTTTCTAAATTGGCTTGACACCTTCCATAGGTAGCATTGACAAAGGCACTAAAATAATGCTAAGTTTAAAGTCTTAGAGGTGATTTCATGTATGCGATAATACAAACAGGTGGAAAGCAATACAGGGTCTCGGAGGGAGACAGTATTAAAGTAGAGAAGCTCCCCGGGGAGACAGGCTCAGAGATAAGATTAGACAGGGTAGTTGCACTCATAAAAGACTCAGGGAGTGTTTTTGGAAACCCTTATGTCTCAGGTGCTTCTGTGGTTGCAGAGGTGATGGGCTCTGGTAAAAAGGAAAAGGTTATTGTATTCAAGCAGAGGCCAAGAAAGGGCTTTAGAAAATTAACAGGGCACAGACAGCCCTTCACGACCCTGAAGATAAAGGAGATACAGGGAGGCTGATATGGCACATAAAAAAGGCGTTGGCTCTACAAGAAATGGCAGGGATTCGGAATCAAAGCGTCTTGGAGTTAAAAGATTTGGAGGACAGTTTGTCAGAGGAGGCACTATATTAGTAAGACAAAGAGGGACGAGATTTCATCCTGGTCTTAATGTGCAGAAGGGCTCTGATGACACCTTGTTTTCGAGGATAGACGGGGTTGTCTCATTCGAAAGAAAAAATAGGGATAAAATGCAGATAAGCGTTTATCCTGTCGAGGCAACAGTTTAAATTGGCATTGCCCCTGAATGGGGTAAATCTATTTCATCGAGGCGGTTGAAACCGCCTTTTTTGTTTTAAAATAAGGCAAAACGATGCAATTTATAGATTATGTAAAAATATCCGTTAAGGCAGGTAATGGCGGAAGAGGCTGTGTGAGCTTTAGAAGGGAAAAGTATGTCCCCCGCGGAGGCCCTGATGGCGGAAATGGAGGAAGAGGCGGACATGTGCTTTTTATGGCAGACAGTGAGCTAAATACCCTTCTTGATTTAAGATACCAGCAAAGTTATAAGGCAAAAAACGGCATGCACGGAAAAGGCAAAAACATGACGGGTAAAGACGGAGACGACCTTATAATTCATGTGCCTGTTGGAACCATTATAAAAGATGCTGCAACAGATGATGTGCTATTGGACCTCGATGAGGAAGGCAAACAGGAACTTATTGCAAAAGGAGGTAGAGGCGGATTAGGAAATGCCCATTTCAAGGGCCCTGTAAGGCAGGCACCAAGGTTTGCCCAGCCAGGTGAGCAGGGTGAGGAAAAAGACCTTATAGTGGAGCTTAAACTCCTTGCCGATGTCGGGCTCATAGGACTGCCTAATTCAGGGAAATCCACATTAATCTCTGTAATCTCTTCTGCAAGACCAAAGATAGCTGATTATCCGTTTACAACCCTTACGCCAAACTTAGGTGTTGTAAAGCTCAAGGACATGAGGAGCTTCGTTGTTGCAGACATACCCGGTCTTATAAGTGGTGCTCATAAAGGAGCTGGGTTGGGTTTTCAGTTCCTAAGACATGTAGAGAGAACATCTGTATTGGTTCATCTCGTGGATGTCTCATCCATGTCGGAGGCTGACCCTGTGAGTAGCCTCGAGACAGTGGAAAAAGAGCTTTCCCTTTTTAGCCCTATGCTCGTGAAAAAACCACTTGTTGTTATAGGCACAAAGATAGATATCGTGGATAAGAAAAAACTTGACAGGCTTTCAAAATACTGTAAGACTAAAAGAATTGATTTCTTCCCTATATCGGCAGTTAAAGGAGAAGGCGTAAAAGAACTTATCTTATACCTTGCAGGAAAGGTCTTAAAATGACAATAGTCATAAAGATTGGCAGTAATATCATAGCAGACGAAAAAGGACTCGCTGAAAAAGAGATGCAGGCAATCGTAGCGGATATATCCTCTGTCTCTGATATGGGACATGATGTAGTAGTTGTCTCTTCAGGAGCAGTTGCCGCAGGCATGAGGAAATTAGGGCTTAAGAGAAAGCCAATGGACATAAAGCTCAAGCAGGCATCTGCGGCAATAGGACAGTCCTCGCTCATGTGGGCATATGAAAGATGCTTCAATGCTCATGGCAAAAAGGTTGCACAGGTTCTTCTTACCCGTGATGACATATCAGACAGAAAAAGATATATGAATTCGAGGAACACCCTTCTGACCCTGATTTCCTATGGAGTCATACCTGTGATTAACGAAAACGACACAGTTGCAATAGATGAGATTAGGTTTGGCGACAATGACCAGCTTGCGGCAATGGTAGCCTCGCTTGTTTCAGCAGAAAGGCTGATTATACTTTCCGATGTCGAGGGGCTTTACTCAGAAGACCCTAAGAAAAACCCAAGGGCAGAGCTTATAAAAACCGTGAATGAGATTACCGCTCACATGCTAAAGACTGCTAAGGGAGAGGGTGCACTCGGCACAGGCGGAATGCTCTCGAAACTCCTTGCCGCAGATAAGGCAGTTGGCTCAGGGATAACAGTAAACATCATAAACGGAAAAAAGCACGGGCTCCTTCAGAGCCTTCTTAATGGACATTCTCATGGAACGGAATTCTCCTCGAGAAAAGGAAGGCTTTCAGCTAAAAAAGGCTGGATAGCATTTGGCATAAAGCCAAAGGGCTCGATTGTCATAGATGAGGGTGCAAAGAAGGCACTCATCAGTCTCGGCAGAAGCCTTCTTCCATCTGGAATCATAAAGACCGAGGGAAGTTTTGAGGCAGGAGATGCTGTTTATTGTCTTGATTCAGGAGGAGTGCGAATTGCAAAGGGCTTGACTAATTACTCCTCAGAGGAAATCGAAAAGATAAAAGGTAAAAAGACCTCTGACATAGAGAAGGCTCTTGGGTTTAAATACTCCGATGAGATTATTCATAGAGACAATATGGTGATACTACTTAGGGCATCGGGTAATTAGCCCTCTATTTTTACACGAAGCTCTTTTAGCTGTTTTTCATCCACTACATTTGGTGCACCACTTAAGAGGCAGACCGACTTCTGTGTCTTTGGAAATGCAATCACATCCCTTATCGAGTCTGCACCAGCCATAATCATTAGAAGCCTGTCAAGACCTAATGCGATGCCTCCGTGCGGAGGCGCTCCAAAGTCAAGTGCATCTAACAAAAAGCCGAATTTCACCCGTGCCTCATCCTCTCCTATTCCCAAAAGCTCAAACATCTTTCTCTGTATGTCTCTTCTATGGATTCTTATACTTCCGCCTCCTATCTCATAGCCATTAAGAACAATGTCATATGACTTTGCAGAAAGTCTTAAAAGCCCATCCTTATCGTTTATATCCTCTTTCAGCATCATTTCCATGTCCTCATCGGTTGGCGATGTAAATGGATGATGCATTGCAGTGAGCCTTCCTTCTTCTTCATCCCACTCAAAAAGCGGATAATCCGTGACCCAGAGAAATTTGTAGCCTGTGCTAATGAGATTAAGTCTTTTGCCTAATTCGAGCCGAAGTCTGCTTAAGACATCATGGACAACCCTCTCTTTGTCAGCCACAAAGAGCATGAGGTCTCCGGGCTCAGCCTCAAGCCTCTGAGACATTTCTTTCAGCACTTCTTCTGGAAAGAATTTTACGATGGGAGAATCAAACTTCCCATTAGGCTCTATGACCTTTATCCATGCAATGCCCTTTGCACCAAAAGTCTTTGCCTCATCTATGAGGGTGTCTAAGTCTTTTCTCGACAATCCTGCCATACCTTTTCCATTTATAGCCTTAACCCTTTCTCCTTGACCGAGTGCATCTAAGAAGACCTTAAAAGAGCCCTTCCCTACAAGGTCTGCCATATCCTTAAGAGGCATGCCAAATCTTATATCAGGCTTATCGTTTCCAAACCTCTCCATGGAGTCCTTGTAAGTTAATCTCGGAAACGGAACCGAAAGCTCAGTATCGAGCACCTCCTTAAAGACATATTTCATCATGCCCTCTATTATGCCGATTATGTTTTCCCTGTCTATGAATGAGCTTTCTATGTCTACCTGTGTGAATTCAGGCTGTCTGTCTGCCCGTAGGTCTTCGTCCCTGAAGCACTTTACTATCTGGAAATATTTCTCAAATCCAGATACCATAAGAATCTGCTTAAAAAGCTGTGGGGACTGTGGAAGTGCATAGAAATGTCCGGGATTAAGCCTGCTTGGAACAAGATAGTCCCTTGCACCTTCAGGAGTGCTTTTTGTAAGCATTGGGGTCTCTATCTCTAAGAATCCGCATTTATCGAGATAATCCCTTATAGTTTTAACTGCACGATGTCTTAAAATCAGGTTTTTCTGCATCTCGGGTCTTCTAAGGTCAAGGTACCTGTATTTATACCTTAAGGCTTCTCCTACTTCTTCCTCAAGTCCAAATGGAAGAGGCAGGGACTCGTTAAGCACTTTGAGAGAGTCTGCATAAAGCTCAACCATGCCTGTTGGTAGCATGAGGTTCTCTGTGCCTTCGGGTCTTTTTTTGATGGTGCCCTTTACAGAGATGACATACTCTGCCCTTAAGCTGTGTGCAAGCTTATGTAGTTGTTCTGAGACCTCAGGGTTAAAAACAACCTGGATGATACCTGACCTGTCCCTTAAATCGATGAATATCAATCCGCCATGGTCACGCCTTCTGAATACCCAGCCAGAGACAGTAAGGCTCTGCCCTATATCGGATTGTCTTATTTCGCCACAGCCTTTATCTCTGAGCATCATACCTCCATAGAAATGTTATTTCTGAAAAAATCAGAAAGCCAATTATTTTACCATAATGCCTAATGGTTTAATGCCCTTGTTGTTTCTTTTCAAAATCGTTGCCATCTCCTTTTTTTATAGGTTCAAGTTGAATTCCCTAAGTGCTTGAATTATCTTCATTTTGATCGTTTGAGTGTTCAATCTTTTTCATTTTGTTCAAGTTGCAGTCTTTTTCATCAGACTCTATGAGCCTTGCCTTATCCATGAGAATTGCAGAGGCAATAACCTTATCTTTTAAAGAAGCATATATGAGGTTTAGCCATATATCAGGTTTAGCTCACTTATCCTGCTTAGGATATGGTCTGAAAGAAGCCAGTATTTCATGGCTGCCCTTTTTTTAATCTCATCTATAAAAGGGCTTAAATTTTCAGTTGGCTCTTTTACGATGTTATGCAAACTTCCTATACTTATCTCAAGCGTAGAGGCTATTTCCCTGTAGGGCTTACCCTCAGCCAGTAAAATCCTTGCACTTAGTCTTTTTTCCTCTGTGATTTTTTTATTCATAAGTCTTACCTCCAACTATGGTTTTATAAGCTATAATCTATTAAAACTATAGTTAGTAGTATAAGGCATGGTTTTTGATTTGTCAAGCCCTTTTTTGCCTTTCCCCTCTATTAAGAGGGGTCAGGGGTGTGTAATCCCCTCTCCCCTTGCGGGAGAGGGCGAGGGTGAGGGGTGATTGGACTTTTCTGTTCACCCTCCCCCAACCCCTCCCCTCAAGGGAGGGGATTTTTAGAGAGGTCATTCTGAATTCGTTTCAGAATCTCAGCTTCCTTATTTCTGTCTTACTAACCCTTGCAATAATCCTTATTTCTGTCTTACTAACCCTTGCAATAAGTCATTGAAAAGAAATATTATTTAGGGGAATAAATATGGCTATTTTGTTATAATTCGCAGGTATGAAAAACCACAGCTCAATCTTTATGAGAAACCTCCAAAGAGGTATAGAAAAAGGCTATATCTCTTTGTCTTCTGACAATTCCAAGATTACCTACCATTGCCATAGGGACTATACAACGAGTTTTAAGAAGCCAGAGGAAAAAGTAAGGGCATCATATTTTGCCGAGCTTATATTGGATTACGGTTATCCAAATAAAAGAATTGATATAGAGGTTATTGTTCCAAGAAGAAAACCAGAGGACAGAGCAGATATTGTTGTTTATGAAGATGACGAGCTAAAAAAACCTTACTTAGTTGTTGAGTGCAAGAAAGATGGCATTACCGATGCTGAATTTAAGCAGGCTATTGAGCAGGCTTTTGGAAATGCAAATAGTTTAAGGGCAAAATTTGCTTCTGTAATAGCCGGAATAACTAAGACAACCTTTGACATCGCAGGATTTAAGCCAAGTGAAAGAGAAAAGAATGTTATATCAGATATTCCTATAAAATATGGCAAAACCCCAAAATATAGAAATGAAGTAAATAGAGATTTTTTATTCTATGTTTTAAGGACAACCCTATGTTTAAACCAAATGCTTCAAAGAAGTAGTGGCGGTAATTATCCAGCCATAACTCCAGAAGATCTTAAAAAAATTAAAGTTCCTCTCCCTCCTCTTGAAATCCAAAACAAAATCGCAGAGGAAGTTAAAAGACGAATATCTGAGGCTGAAAAGCTAAAGGCAGAAGCAAATAAAATTATAGAGTCAGCCAAAAAGCAGGTTGAAGAAATGATACTAAGCAGTTAATTAAAAGGTAGGAGGTCTCTATGCCATTACCAGTCTTAATAAGAACACTTATTGAAAAGAAAGTTGGTGAATTCTGCAAAAAGGGAGTTCCGCCACATGTGCTTGATCAAGTAAATCTTTCTTATAAAATAAGAGGCAATAGTGTGACTATTTTTGAAAACAGGGCCCCGTGGCATAGGGACATGGAAAAGTGGACTTCTATGGCAATAGCTCAGCTTAGATATGATGAAAAGACACAAAAATGGGCTCTTTACTGTGCTGATAGGAATGATAGATGGCATGAATATTACGATATAAAACCAACAAAAGATATAGATAAAATTTTAACTGAAATAGATGAAGATCCTACAGGGATTTTCTGGGGATAAAAATAAGAGCAGGCAAACTTATCAGGGCAGCTGTATACTGCTATGCTATAATTACACAAAACAGGTAACCATGCCAAAAAACATTAAACACAGCAACCACCTTCTGCTAAAGATTGAGCTACTGAAAGCTCACGGCCTTGAGCTTTCCAAAGAAAAGATTGACGATATCATAAGATTTTCTGATAAAATAGAAAAAGGCCATAAGGGCAGGCTTATTGCCCAGAAAAGGCTTGATGATGAACATGTCCTAAGAGTTGTATACGAGGAACATGAAGATAAGATTTTGGTGATAACAGTTTATCCGGGAAGGAAAATAAGATATGAGAAAGATTAGATATAGCAGGGATGTGGATGCCCTTATGGTGGAGCTTTCGGATAAGCCTATTGATTACGCAGAAGAAGAAGGGCAGGTTATAGTGCATTTCTCACATGATGGCGAGCCTGTGCTTATTGAGATTCTTGATGCAAAGGAATTTATTCTCAGCACCCTTTCAAGTGTTATAATGGAGACAATTGAAAAATTCGTTGAAGGCAAAGAGTTTAAGGGCTGATTTATTTGCATCCCGTAACCCTTTTTATCTCTTCCTCACTAAGGTATCTTATCTCACCTGTCCTCATCCCCCCTAATCTCAGATTTCCAATGCTTATTCTTTTGAGCTTTAGCACAGGATGTCCTACCCTTTCGAGCATCCTTTTTATCTGTCTTTTCCTTCCCTCGTGGATTGTGACTTCGAGCCATGAGTTCTGCTCGGTTACACTGATTTTTCTTACCCTCGCAGGTGCTGTGAGTATGCCCTCAAGTTTGATGCCTGCTCTGAGTTTTTTGATATCTGCATCTTCTATTATGCCTTTTACCTTGACCATATATGTCTTTGGAATTTCCTTTGATGGGTGAAGAAGGCTGTGGCTAAAATCTCCATCGTTTGTAATGATAAGAAGCCCTTCTGAGTCATAGTCAAGCCTTCCAACAGGATAAACCCTTTCCTTTATAGCCTTTAAAAAGTCCTTTACAGTTGGTCTTCCTTCGGGATCATAAAGGGATGTAACAACACCCTTTGGCTTGTTCATCATGAGATACAGTTTTTTTTCAGGCCTTCCGAGGAGCTTTCCGTTAACCTTTATGTGGTCAAAGAAAGGGTCTGCCTTGGTGCCTAATGTGGCAGGCTTTCCATTGACAGTAACCCTGCCTTCGGCTATAAGCTCCTCTGCCTTTCTTCTTGAGGCAATCCCCCTTTCGGAAAGTATCTTCTGAAGCCTCATCTGCATAGTGATAAATGATAACATACAAAGGCAGGAAGTATTAAAGCAGGCTCGAGCCCATAAAGATTCCTGAATACATGCCTGAAGGGAGAGTCTCCTATTTCTTACCGGTCACCTTTTGCAATGCCGCACTTAGCTCTGCAATAGCATAAGGCTTGCTTAGGACGCCTTTAAAGCCAAATTCCCTAAATGAGCTGACAACCGGGTCTTCCGAGTAACCGCTTGACACAATGGCAGTGATATTCGGGTCTATTTCAATAAGCCTTTTTATTGCCTCCTTGCCTCCCATGCCACCTGTAATAATTAAATCTATAATAACTGCATCAAACGGCACTCCTGAGTCTTTGGCTGTAGTATATAAGGCGAGCATCTCATCGCCATCTCTTGCGCATTCTGCCTCAAAACCACACTGCTCAAGCATCTTGCTTACAACTGTCCTTATAATCTCCTCATCGTCCATGGGCATCCTTGAAATATATACAATCAGGAATTACCTGAATGAGGGCTTGAAATTGAGGAGAAAGAGAAACAGCATCTTTTAAGGGCTCAAGCTTATTGGAAGGCTTTTTGTCCATTTGTTAATGAAATTTAATATGAAGTTTCAGAATTAGTCAAGTCCCTATATCCTAATTTGGGATATTCTAAATTAGGATATATTATTTATTATCACAAACATATGGGCAAAAGCATTTATTCAAAAGAATACGAGTCGATTCTCAAGCAGTTGAAAAAGGCTCGCATTGAAGCGGGATTAACACAGAAAGCTGTTGCAGAAAAAATGAAGAGACCACAGTCCTACATATCCAAATGCGAATCAGGTGAAAGACGGCTGGACATTATTGAGCTGATTGAATTGGCAAAGCTTTATAAAAAGCCTCTATCTTTCTTTGTGGGGAATTAATTGTCATTCACTGTACAAAAACTCAAAAAGAGGCTTGAAGAAATAAAAGCCTTAGGGTATGTAAAAACCCACAGGGCACATGATACAGGAGTTGGTAAAACTTTAGAAGACCTTTTGGGCATAAAGGAGAATAATATCCGTTTGCCTGATATTGGGGAAGTCGAAATTAAGGCTAAGCGTATCGATTCAAATAGTATGCTGACATTGGCCACTAAAGCTCCTAAACCCCGCCGGGTAAATCGTTTAATATTTGAGCACTACAAATACTTAGATAAGGAAGGTTCTTCTAATCTTCATTCAACGGTATACGGTTCCAGATATAATTCCCAAGGATTTAGAGTTCGGGTTAAAGAGAATAAATTGTTTTTAGAAAACAGACCACATAATATAGAAGCCTACTGGGATGAAAATATATTTAGTGATGTCTTATTCTCTAAGTCAAATTATATCCTTTTGGTTTTCGCTCAGACAAAAGGAGAAAGAAAAACTATAAATGAGCATTTTCATTATACAGAGGCATATCTATTGCGAGACATGAACGCTGATAAATTTTATGCATCTATTGCAAATGATTTTCTAAAAGTTGACATCAGAATCGGTGTTTATAGAAGCGGTAAAAATAAAGGGAAATATCACGACCATGGCACAGGATTCAGAATGAGTAAGCAGAATTTTCTACAGTTATACGATTCCTATGAAAAAATCCTATAGCTAAATAACCTTTACTCTCCCATGGAGATGGAAATCTAAATCTTCTTAAGTAAAACTATACTTTCTTTCAGCATAGTAGAACAAGTTTTACCGGGCTCATTAGTCGGACTGTTTTTAAGCGGCATTCGTTTGTTGGGAATATTTCGATATAATATCCCCTGAGAAATAAACCCTATTTTTTCTGCAAGCTCACAGATTATTTCATCAGTTTTTAATTGCAATTCCTTAACAGTCCGATTTCCAACGATAAGACAGGAATATTTTTGGGGCTTAAGGATTTTATGTGCTTGCATAAGAGCTTTATACAAATCAATATAAAAGCTCAAAACATCCTTAGCCCGTTCTTTATCTCTTTCAGAAATAATTTTTATGCTCAACCTTAAAGTCTCAGATAAACCATGTATCGGGTCTTTAATATCAACATTGTTTTTGCCACCGAGCAATTCCTTATCTATATCCTTTATGTATGGAGGTAATATTTCTAACCACTGTGCGGGTAGTCTTGAAAATTGACCATATGCTACAGTAGTTCTGCTGTCACCATAAGGAGGCGAGGTAATAATGAAATCTACCGCACTTGCTGGTATGCCGTTATCTTTTGTTGAATCGCCAAGTATAATCTTTGCACTTATATTAGGGCTCACATCATTAAGATATTCCTTCATGCCAAGGATATTGTTTTCAGATATTTTGATGAATTCGCCAATTACATTAGGAGAAAAAGATTTATCTAATTTCTTTTTATCCCTATAGAGCTTGAATTCACCATGTCTTGTAAAAGAAACAATACGGGCAACCTCGCTAAAACATACGGAAAAGAAATTTCTTACATTTTCTTCGGAAATATTCCATATCGCATGTTTAAGCCTTGTCAAGTTTTCAATGACCGATTTACAAAACCAGAAGTCTATGTTTGTGAAAATAGGTGGTGCAATATTTCTTATGGATTTATAGTCAGATAAGATTGATTTAAGTCTATTCGTTAGAGTTTGCGGGTCAATCGGTGTTGTTTTTGCTTTGGCTATCAAAGCAGCTAAAGGATTAAGCTCTATACCAATAGAATTTCTATTGAGCAGACTGCTTTCAACGAGAGTGGTTCCTGAGCCGCAAAAGATGTCACAAACCAATTCGCCTTCAGATGAAAATGTATGAATCAGTTTCCGTGCAATCTGAGGGATAAACATTGCAGGGTAAGTATGAAAACCGTGGGTATAAGTTTTCGTTTGATATGTTTTGAAATCCCATTCATTTATCCATTTAAAGACATCGGTTTCTGCGTCATAGTATTGTTTATGGCTTTTTACATTTTTGGAGGAAATTAATTCTTGCAGCCGTGAAATATTTGCTGATAGCTCAAGTTCTTGTAATGGAAAAAGAGAGAATTCAGCGGCCTGTTCTTTAATAGATAGATGAGTAGGCGGTAAACTGTTTCTGTACCTGCTGGGGTTTTGAGGCGCAATAAATGCTACGCTTGCTTTTAAATATGCAAGGAGATCTTTTTTATTAAATCTGCGTTGTCCTCCAGGCGTCCTAATAGATTGAATAAGACCTTTTTCTTCCATCCTATAAATTGTTTTTGTGCTTACCCCAATTAGTTGAGCAGCTTGTTTTGTGTTGATCATTTCAATATTCTTGTCCATGGTCTTTCCTCGGTAAGAACTATACAACATTAGACAATATTAGTCAACAGGGCATTAGAAAGGGCTTTGTAGGATGTTATTTAAGAAGGGATTTTCTTATATCGCCTACCCTCAGAGTTATCTTATTGGAATCGAGGTATTCGAGGAAGGGCACTGCGTATTTCCTCGTTGTCCCCAGAAGGTCTCTGAATTCAGCCACTGTCATTTCGGGTTTTTCTCTAAAGAACTTTTTGAGGAGGTCAATCATCTTTTGATACGAAGATTGGCTGAGATAAAGGCTATCGTTTATCCGAACTATAACTCCTTGTCTTTCAAGGTGTTTTAGTATGTCGCCTACCTTTTTTTCATCCACTGAAAGCATGGATGCAAGGTCTGCCTTAAAAGGAGGCAGGAATTGTCCTTTATCGAGGGCATCGAGGACAATCTTTTTATCTTCAGGAGAGACCTCGATACTAAAGCCCTTGAGACTTATGGAGTCTTTTTCAGCCTGAATCTCATCGATGAGCGAGATAGATATGTTGAATATCTTTATGTCAAGCCTGAGGAATGCCCTTACCTCTTCTTTTGGCATTCCCTGTTTGAGCGGATTGCTTTTATGAAAATCGGTAAGCCTTTTGATAAGAGAGGTCTTATAAGAATTAAATGCATCCTTATGCATCAAGATGTCTTCGAACCGAATGAGTCGTCCTTGTTCCTTAAGGGAAGAGATGGAGTCGCTTATAGAGGGAATCTCTGCTTTTATCCAGCCTTCAATAGCTGTTTTTTTCATGCCTCCTCCACCTGCCTTTTTAATCTTCAGAGCTATTTTTTCGTGAAGACTGCCATGTTCGAAAACCCTGAGGTCTTCTATGCCTTCCTTTTTTTTCCGTTTCAAAGGAGATGTATCTAAAATCTCGCCACCACCGATTGTTATTTGAGGAGAAGATCTCCTTAAGATATATCTATCTCCTGACTGAACGACTACAGGGTCATCGAGCCTCATCTGGCAGTAGCAGGATTGTCCTGAAGACAGTTCTTCCCTGCCGTATAAAATACATCGGGCAATAGTCTCTGATGTGCCTGTGTGGAAGTGAAAAAGTGCCCTGTTTTTGACTAAAGGTGCATCCTTAAGAAGTTCAAGACTAACATCTATAAGAGTGGTTGGAATAAACCTATTTGGCTCTACGAGGGTATCTCCTCTTTTAAGCTCTGTCTTGTCTATGCCTTGAAGATTGATTGCTACCCTCTGACCTGCATAGGCAGTCTTAACAGGCTTTCCGTGACTTTGAATGCCTCTTGCCTTGGAGTTTAGACAGCTTGGCAGGAGCTCAACAGTATCCTCGATGGATATACTGCCTGAAAGAGCTGTGCCTGTAACAACTGTGCCAAAGCCTTTAAGCGTAAACACCCTGTCTATGGGCAGTCTGAAAAGCCCCTTGGTTGGTTTAGGCTTAACCTTAAGAGCGGATTCCTTTATCTTTTCCTTAAGAAGATTCAGGTTATATCCTGTTTTTGAAGACACAGGCAGAATCTCTGAGGATTCAAGAAATGTGCCCTTTACAAAATCTCTTACCTCGTCTTTGACGAGTTGCAGCCATTCAGGCTGAACGAGGTCTGTCTTCGTAATGGCAATAATACCTGCCTTGATATTAAGGAGGTCGCAGATGTAAAGATGCTCTTTTGTCTGAGGCATGATTCCTTCGTCAGCCGCTATGACAAGCAAAACCATGTCAATACCGCCTGCACCTGCAAGCATATTCCTTACAAGCCTTTCATGCCCGGGAACATCGACGATGCCAACTGTGAGGCTATGTTCCGGGTATTGGAGGTCTGCAAACCCTAAGTCTATGGTTATGCCACGCTCTTTTTCCTCTTTGAGTCTGTCAGGGTCTATTCCAGTGAGTGCCTTGACAAGGGCACTTTTTCCATGGTCTATATGCCCTGCTGTGCCTAAGATTACATAATGCATAGATTAATTATAACTCTATTAGCTTTGGATAGACTACTACAAAGAGATTCAGCTTTTATATAGATTTTACGGGATTTATTTGCTTAAGCAGGGGAGGCGTTTTTTCAGAGTGAAAATTATTATACTGCTATCTCTAAAGCTATACGGTCATAACTAATAACTGCTGTTGTTTTTTTGTCCGTCTCTTTTTTTTCTATCAGCCCCACTTGTTCTAAATATTTAACATCCTCTGCTACATTTTTTATATCCCTCTTAGCCATCTTCGCAAGCTCATTAATTGAAGATGGTTTGTTTGTCTTGATGATATGCAGTAGTTCGAGCCTTTTAGGTGTTAATGCCTTTCTAAAAGCCTCAAAACTGGTAAAGTAAAGCCCTGTCTCTTTTTTAACCTTTTCCCCTCGTTCAATGGCTTCTCCTGTCTTTACAAAATCATCAAGGACAGTCTTTAAATCCTTAATACCTATTTTAATCCTCTTTACCTTCACACCTCACCTCCTTTATATCTTTCAATATCCCTGTAAAAGTCCTGTGCTAATTTTTTAAGACTAATAAACTTATATGTTTCTATAGTCCCTTTTATATGCCTGTGGTCTCCTTTACTTTTTGCATTGTCATAACCAATTACCCTGATTTCATCAACGATGTAAACCAGTGAATATTTATAACCATGTGGTTTATCCTTTGTCGGTCCTGGTAACCTCCACATCTTAATTTCAATAATGTTGCCGAGCTCGTCTATAACTTTTTCATGCCTGACAAGCTCTGTTTTCACCTTATTGGTAGTTTAAACCAATAGAAAGAGCATGTCAATAAAAGATGGTGCCCTTTCCATGGTCTATATGTCCTGCTGTGCCTAAGATTACATAATGCATATCAGTCCTCCCCCCCATCGCAGGACTTTATTATAATATTCTTTTGGAACAAATACCGACATTTCTAAATTGGCAAGACATAATCCCCCATTTTATTGATTTTTCAAAGGTTTTTCGTTATCATTCAATCTATATGGACACAAAAAGGGCAATAGAGGATGCAAGCACTTATTTAATGAACACCTATAACAGGTACCCTATCCTTCTAAGGAAAGGCAGGGGTATGAAGGTGTGGTCTGCGGATGGAAATGAGTATCTGGATTTTGTAGGAGGAATCGCAGTAAATGTGCTTGGGCACTGTCATCCAAAAGTAGTTGTTGCAATACAGAAGCAGGCTCAGAGGCTTTTACATGTATCGAATTTTTATCACATCGAGCCACAGATTGAGCTTGCAAAGCTCCTTGTCGAGCATTCATTTGCAGACAAGGTGTTTTTTTGTAACTCAGGAGCAGAGGCAAACGAGGCAGGAATAAAGCTTGCCCGAAAGTATGCAAAGGAGGCGCTCGGGCCCGATAAATTCGAGTTCATCTCTGCACAGAATTCCTTTCATGGAAGGACACTGGCAACGCTTTCAGCAGGAGGTCAGGAGAAATTCCAGAAAGGCTTTGAGCCCATGATGCCTGGCTTCAGGCATGTCCCTTTCAATGACATCTCTCAGATTGAGAAAGCCATTACACCAAAGACCTGTGGAGTTTTGCTTGAGCCAATACAGGGCGAAGGAGGGGTAAATGTGCCTCACCCCGAGTATTTGAGTCAGGTGCGACAGCTCTGCAACGAGAGAAAATTACTTTTTATCCTCGATGAAGTCCAGACAGGCATGGGAAGGACAGGTAAACTCTTTGCATACGAGCACTATGGCATAACCCCTGACATCATGACACTTGCAAAGGGTCTTGGAGGTGGGGTTCCTATTGGCGCTATGCTGGCATCCAAAGAGGTCTCAGGTGCATTTAAGCCTGCTCTGCACGGAACAACATTTGGAGGAAACCCCCTTGTATGTGCCGCAGGTATTACAGTATTAAACACAATACTTGAGGATGGCTTTATACTTGAGCAGTGCGTAAGAATGGGCGAGTATCTCATCGAAAAGCTCAATTCGCTCAAAAAGGACTTTCCAAGCATTGTGGTGGATGTCAGGGGTAAGGGGCTTTTGGTAGGAATGGAAATCACAAAGGAGGGAGGTCCCATTGTAAATACATGCATGCAAAGAGGTGTTTTGATTAACTTCACGGCTGGGAATATCCTCAGGTTTATGCCTCCACTTATAGTGCAGAAAAAAGACATCGACCAGTTAGCAAATGTGCTCGAGGAGGTTTTTCATAGCCTTCAGCGCGAATAACAGAGGGGGTTTTTAAAAAAAGATGGCTAAAAGGGATTTTTTAACCATATGGGATTTATCCACTGAAGAGATACAGGCTCTTATAAACCGCGCTATGGAGCTAAAAGCAGGCAGGGACAGAAACAAATGCCCTCTTATTGGAAAAAGTATCGGGCTTATGTTCGAAAAGACCTCCACACGGACGAGGGTCTCCTTTGAGGTCGGTATCTACCAGCTTGGCGGCAATGCCATCTATTTGGATTCAAAAGACATACAGATTGGAAGAGGAGAAACTATAAGGGACACTGCAAAATCCCTTTCGAGATACCTCGATGCCCTCGTCATAAGGACATTCGAGCATCAGAGGCTTGTAGAGTTCAAAGAGCACTCAGATGTGCCAGTTATAAATGCCCTTACGAACCTACATCATCCCTGTCAGGCACTTGCAGACCTTATGACGATATTCGAGAAAAAAGGCAAACTAAGGGGCATTAAGTTAGCTTATGTAGGAGATGGAAACAATGTTTCCAATTCCCTTATAGAGGCATCTTCTAAAACAGGGATTAATCTGGTTATAGCCTGTCCAGAGGGTTACGAGCCTGACCCCGATGTGCTCGAAAGAGGAAGAGAAACTGCAAAAAGCGAGATAATCGTTCTGAGGGACCCTAAAGAGGCAGCAGGCAGGGCAGATGTGCTTTACACAGATGTCTGGGTTAGTATGGGCGAGGAGGCTCATGCTCAGGAGAAAATCAGAAGGCTCAGGGACTACCAGATAAACCCAATGCTTTTGTCCTGCGCCAGAAAAGATGTCATTGTCATGCACTGCCTTCCTGCACATAGGGGTGAGGAGATAACGGATGAGATAATCGATGGCCCTCAAAGCGTTGTCTTTGACCAGGCTGAAAACAGACTGCATACCGAGAAGGCACTGCTTGAAGTCTTGTTGAGGTAATAGGTGATATGCTAAAATTAGCAAAATTTCTCTTAAGGGAGACCCTATGAAAAGGAAATATTTTACGCTGATAGCTTCAGTCGTTGCTATATTAGTTTTTGTGACTTATGGCTTTTCGGAAATCTACAGATGGGTTGACGAAAAAGGGCAGGAGCATATAACAGACTATCCCGCCCCCACACAGAAGAAGGAAAAACTAAAGCCGATTGAGCCGCTCCCTGAGGTCAAAGTCAAAGACGAGCCAGTTGCAATAAAAGAACCAATAAAAGAGCCTGTAAAAGAGGCACTAAAGCCCAAACCTCAACCAAAGGTGGAAATTCAAAACAAGCCTCTACCCTCAAAGCAGTTAGTAAT
This sequence comes from Nitrospirota bacterium, assembly GCA_016207905.1. Classification (NCBI taxonomy): domain Bacteria; kingdom Pseudomonadati; phylum Nitrospirota; species Nitrospirota bacterium. The sequence continues at coordinate 17,593 of JACQZC010000020.1, forward strand.
TCCTGTTAAAAATGTGCCTGAGACAAAGCCGGTTGAGCCAAAGGCAATCCAGCCTTCTTTAGTGGAAAAAGGAAAGATTTCCGAGGTTATTAATAAAATCGTTGCCGGTGCAAAAGATATTTTTTCTAAATATGGCTTGATTTTAGCCGTTTCCCTTTCTGTATATATATTGTGCTCTTTAGGTCTTTTCCTTATTGCAAGAAAGCTCGGTGTGGCTCTGGCATGGCTTTCATTGATTCCGATTGCCCAGATATGGATATTGGTAAGCTCGATTAAAGAGGCATTCTCAAGGAGAGGCATCACCAAACAGTCAAAAGAGGAGGAAACACTCGAAGGCAGTCCGTTCGATGAGAAATCAGAAGAGGAAGACCTCTTTGGCGAGAAATCGACCGAAAAAGACCTATTTGGCTCCGAGGATAAGCCTAAAGACAGTCCATTTGATGAGAAGTCTATGGAAGAAGACATCTTTGGTGAGGATAAGCCTGAAGATAAAATCTAACTAATGACCAGCCTGCTTTCTGTTATACCCTTAGGTGGCGTTGAGGAGATAGGGCTCAACATGACAGTCATCGAGTATCTCGATGACATGCTCGTCGTCGATGCCGGGCTTATGTTTCCAGAGGAGGATATGCTTGGAGTCGACTTTGTTATCCCGGACTTCTCCTATATCATAAAAAACAAGGAAAAGGTAAGGGCTATAATACTGACCCATGGACATGAAGACCATACAGGCGCACTTCCATTCCTTTTGAGAGAGATAGATGTGCCTGTCTATGGCACAGCCCTTACATTGGGATTAGTCTATGAAAAATTAAAAGAGCATGGATTGGAAAACAGAAGACTTATTCCCGTAAGACCCAGAGACACTGTAAACCTTGGCGTATTCTCGGTAGAATTCATAAGGGTCACCCATAGCATTGTGGATGGAGTTGCACTGGGGATTCAGACCCCGTTTGGAAGGATTGTTCATACAGGAGACTTCAAGATAGACCCAACACCTGTGGACGGAGAACTTCTTGACTTTCATAAATTTTCAGAATACGGAGAGACAGGAACGCTCCTTATGCTTTCAGACAGCACAAATGCAGAAAAGGGTGGATTCACATTCTCCGAAAAAGAAGTCAGGAGGGCTTTTGAGGATATATTCCAGAGTGCCGAGGGAAGGATAATAATCTCCACATTCGCATCGAACATACACAGAATTCAGCAGGCAATAGATGTTGCCCTGATGTTTTCGAAAAAGGTGATTCTTTGCGGGAAAAGCATTGTCTCTAATGCCCAGATTGCACTGGACTTGGGCTATCTTAAGATGCCTGAGGGCACATGGCTCAGGCTCGAGGACCTTAAAAAGCTCAAGGACAATGAGGTCGTGATAATAACGACAGGCTCACAGGGAGAGCCAATGAGCGTTCTTTCGAGGATTGCAACAGGCGAGCACAAACACATAAAAATAAAAGAAGGAGATACGGTTATTCTTTCGGCAAAGATGATACCCGGCAATGAGCGCTCCATTGGCAGGATTATAAATCATCTTTTCAGAAGAGGCGCAAATGTCATCTATGAGAAGGTCTCTGAAATCCATGTATCGGGCCATGCCTCGAAAGAAGAACTGAAGCTCATGCTTAACCTCGTAAAACCAAGATACTTTATGCCTGTTCATGGCGAATACCGTCATCTTGTTTATCACTGCCATCTTGCCCTTAAACAGGGGATTCCAAAAGAAAATATCTTTGTAGTTGAAAACGGAGATATACTTGAGATATCCAAAGAAGGTGCAGTAAAAAACGGAAAGGTGGACTCAGGCAGGGTCTACATAGATGGAAAAGGCTTAGGCGATGTAAGGGAGATGGTACTAAGGGATAGGCTAAGACTTGCTCATGACGGCATCGTCCTTATACTTATAGCAGTAGAGAAACTCACAGGCAGGATAGTCTCCGGGCCCGACATAATCTCAAGGGGCTTTATATTCGAGGATGTCTCTGAGGAGATAATAAACAATGTGAAAGAGGCAGTCTTAATTACGATTAAAGAGCTCGATAAAGAGGTAATATCGGATTCCACATTGCTAAAGGCAAAACTAAGAAGCATGCTAAAAAAATACATTCGCAACACCATGGAAAGAAGCCCCATGATTCTGCCGATTATATTTGAGGTGTAGTAGAGGAACTGCTTGAATGAAAGAAAAAAATAAAGAGCCTGAAAAACCATTATTTAAACAGCTCCTTAAGGCAAGCACAGTTGGGCTTACCCTTGTCATATCCACATTCGTTGGTCTTGCGATTGGCTGGTTACTGGACTATAAGCTCTTCAAGGGTAAGACAGCACCTTATCTTACGATAATATTTCTTATCTTAGGCATAATCACAGGCTTCAAAGACCTTATAAGAATGGCAAGGGAAGGAAATGGAGATAATAAAAAGAATCCATAAGCAGGTAGTCATTGTGGTTTTTTTCGTTGCAATAGGCTCTTTACTGATAGAGCCAAAGAAACTTCCTTTAAGCATAATCTTAGGAGGGCTTTTAGGGATTTTAAACCTCAAGGTGCTTTCGTGGGGTATAGAAAGCCTTCTACATACTCAAAAGGCAACAACAAAGCTCATATTCCTGACTATCATCAGGCTGAGTATCCTTGCCTCTGTTATCACTTCGCTTGCAATATTAAGGCTCATAAACCTTTTTGGAATACTTATCGGATTTAGCATCGTGTTTGCAATTCTTCTTAAAGAGGGACTTAGAATCTCAAAAGAGCAATAAAGCTTCCTGACCCACAAACCCCAGTTACTTTTCTTCATGCCCATTTCTGCCTCTAAAAGTTAGTGCCCTTAAAAATGTACCTGTCCCTATTGTTCTTTTATTTGTTCTTTCAATCTACAAGCATCTCTCTTATAATGTCTTTAATCTGAAGAATCGCCTTTCCGCTTAAAACTCCAAGTTTCTTAACCAGCCTCTGTTTGTCAACCGTTCTAATCTGGTCAAGCACTACCCAGCTTTCCTTGCCCTGAAATGTAGTTTTCACCCTTGAAGGGTATGTATGGGATTTTGTTGTCATTGGCGCTATGATGACTGTCTGGATATGTTTGTTCATCTCATCAGGAGATATCACAACGCAGGGACGGGTTTTCTTTATTTCATGTCCGATAGTTGGCTCAAGACAGATGAGATAAACCTCATACTGCCTTATTTCCACTCAAGGGCCTCCAGCTCCTCAACCCCTTCATCAAGCAAAAGGGCATCTTCCCTTTTTTTGTGCATCCTACTGAAAGCCTTCTCCCATCCCTGACGCGGATAGGACCTTACAGGCATTATTATAAGCCTTCTCCCCTCTCTTTCCATCTCCACTTTGTCTTCAATATTGCATTCCTTAAGCATTACCTTGGGTATCCTTATGCCCCTTGAATTTCCTACAGGCACGATATTTGTCTTCATGTTTAAACCTCCAAAAAGATATATGTAATTATAATGTAATTACTGAGATGAAAGCAATACAGACATTTCAAGGGGAAATATGGGAAGTAGGGATTACATCACTCCGTTAAAAAAGTTACCTAATTACTGAGCATGTACAACCGTCCCCTTTTTTTCTTTTTCTAAAATAGTATTTGAGATATTTTTCTAAATTGTCCATAGATTTTATTCCAAATTGCTTTTACCGATATTACATCTTGAACAAAGCGTTTCCAAATTTTCAAGTACTGTTTCGCCACCATTTGCCCAAGCTGTTTTATGGTCAACCTGAAGAACTATTTTCGGGTCGGTCGCCGGTGACCCTCCGCATTTCTTACATCTAAAATTATCCCGCCTCATCACAATAAAACGTAGACGCCAATTTATTTTTCGTTTAGTTTTGTGCTTTGTAGATGGTTCTATTTCTAATTTTTGAATTGCTTCTTCAGATGAAATATTTTCTTCGTTATTAATATAAGCGACGAACTTTTCTAATGCTTCTCGCCAGGTACCAAAGCGATATCCGTAAGTTCCGGCACTATATTTTGAGAGTGGTTTGTGAAATTCGTCATATCGTGGTTGTCGTCCCAGCTTTATCCAAACTTCCTCCAAATTTTGAAAAAGTTCTTCTTCGGGAATGTTAAGTTGACTTCTTGTTCTGCTCAAACCTGCATTTTCAAGGGCTTTAAACCAACTACCGCCGAACCGCCGCGATAATGTCGTGCTGTAATAAGTTCCACGCTCATTATATTCGTCAATTGTTGGACTTTTTTCCAAATCATTCGCTACACGTTTTAAATCGGCGATTAGTTCTTCGTCTGAAGTATTGCGATGATATTCTTCTAGTTCAAATTTCATAGTTTATCTTAAGCAGACCCCTTACTGTCTTATTTTATGCAAAGGTTAATCGCCCTTTTGGCTCAGGAACAGGGTCTCCAAACTCTCTGGCTGTATCAAGCCATAATTGAATTGCTTCTTTGGCATTTTTTAATGCATCTTCCGGAGTCTCTCCATGTGCCATACATCCCGGAAGCTCAGGCACCTCTGCTATAAAAGCCTCATCTTCTTTACTCCAATAAATTATAATCTCATACTTATACATTAATATCTCCTCTAACCCGCATTTCAAATCCAAGGTTTTTCAGCAAATCGCAGAGCTCATCAAAATGAATATTTGCATCGGCAGTTCCACGCAGAATTTTAAGCAGAAGCTTTTCATGTTTGCTCATTGCCATTATCTTAAGCAGGCGCAGGCTGAGGTTCAAGGCTGATGCTACGGATGACAAAACAGCTTATTTGAACAAAATGAAGATAATTCAAGCACTTAGGGAATTGAACTTGAACCTATAAAAAAAGGAGATGGCAACGATTTTTGAAAGGGTGGAATCAGAGAGGGTTAAGGCAGGAGATAAAGAGATTGCTACTACCTGTGATATAATCCCTTTATGCTAACACTGTCCGATATTAAATCCGCCAGTCAAGCCATAAAGCCTTATATATATAAGACCCCACTTATATACTCGGATTCCTTAAGCAAAAGGCTTGGCGCAGATGTTTATCTTAAATGTGAAAACCTCCAGAGAACAGGCTCTTTTAAGGTAAGGGGTGCATTCAATAAGATTATAGGAATTGCAAAGGGTGCAAAAAAAACACTGAAGGGTGTTATAACTGCCTCTATGGGAAACCATGCACAGGGTGTTGCTTATGCGGCATCTACAGTCGGAGTCAAAGCAAAGGTAGTTATGCCAAAAGGTGTATCCATCGTAAAGGAAGAGGCTGTAAGGTCATACGGTGCAGAGGTCGTTCTTTATGGAGAAAACCTTAAAGATGCCCTTAGTTATGCAAATGCACAAAAAGACTACACCTTCATTCATCCCTATGATGACGAAGATATAATCTCAGGTCAGGGAAGTATTGGCATAGAGATATCGGATGAGATGGATAACATAGATTTTGCGTTAGTGCCAGTAGGAGGAGGAGGACTCATCTCAGGGGTTGCAGTAGCCCTCAAGTCCATTTTGCCTCACACATTGGTTATAGGCATTCAAACAGAGTCCGCAACATCTGCACTAAGCTCATTCAGGAAAAAGAAACTCATAGAGAGTGTTCCTCTTCCAACATTGGCAGATGGAATAGCAGTAGGAAGGGTAGGAAAACTACCGCTTAAGATTATGCAGAGGTTTGTAGATGACATGGTCTTTGTCCATGAGGGCTCGATAGCAAAGGCAATACTTCTTTTCCTTGAAAGAAAAAAGCTCGTTGTCGAAGGAGCAGGTGCGGTGCCACTTGCCTACTGTCTCGAAGATGGCAACAGGTTTAAGGGGAAACGCATCGTCTTACTTATAAGCGGAGGTAATATAGATTTTACACTTATAGACAGGATAATCCATAGAGGGCTTATCGAAAGCAGAAGAATCGGGATTTTCGAGGTAGTTATCAGCGACACACCCGGCTCTCTTCATGCAGTTACAGGCATTATCTCAGCAGAAAGAGGCAATATCCTGAATGTCATTCATAACAGGCTTTCAGGAGATATCCCTATTGGAAAGACAAAGGTTCAGTTCACAGTAGAGCTTAAAAACAAAGAGCATCTCGATAAGATTATATCTGCCCTTAAATCAAAAGGGATAAGTGCAGTTGAAATTTGAGGCTGTCGAAAAACTCTATCTATGATTCCTCAACAGGCGTTACCACTGCCATGACAACAAGCCTCTCACCCTTGTCTGCCATAAAGCCATGATGCACCATTGGCTCACAGAGTATGCAGGTCTTCTCCTCAGCCTCAATTGTCTCATCTCCTACAATAAATGTCCCTTTTCCGCTAACGCAGTACATAAGCAGCCTTAAAGGTGCTTTATGAGGCTCAAGCCTCTGCCCTTTTTCCAAACACATAAGGGCAATCCGCATCTCAGGCTTATCTGAAAGCATCTCCCGAAAAATCCTGTCAGGATAAAACTTAATCAGTTTTTTGAGGTCAAGGACTTCCATAAAAACCTCCTTTTAAGAAAGGATAACAGAAAACAAGGGGCTTGACACTGTTTTAAATTATATTTTGAGACTGCTGAAAAATACCGCTAACTTCCCTTTTTTTCGTCATTCCTGCGAAACAGGGAACCCAGCGTAAGGCGCATAACACCTTGAAAATAGTTGTGTCATTTTGACACAACTATTGTTGAAATGATTCTAAAATCCGTGTTAGGCTAAAATATGCGTAAATACATACTTACTCGTCGCTTCGAGAAATCACTAACTGACCTGCCTGCTGATATTGCCCGACTCTTTGAAAAGAAATTAGGATTGTTCCTTGAAGACATATTTCATCCATCTTTCAGGGCAAAGAAAATAGCAGGTACCAAAAACCCTGATATATGGGAGGCATCGTTGACAATGGATTATCGTTTTACTTTTCAGATAGATAAGGACGGAGTGCTCATCTTTAGGAACATAGGCAAGCACTCTATTTTAGAGAGAAAGAAGGTTTAACCGCTTTTTCTTTTTGCCTTTTTAAGCTCTTTCCGTCGTTTTCTTAGATAAGCAATTCCTTCCTCTGCGGATGTAAAGACCTTTGAGAGCCTGCCTTTTTTGATGTCTTCTTCTGCTTCCCTTTCAGCCTCCTGCCATTCCTTTTCCCAGAACCATGCTTGGTCAGCATCTATGAGCTTTTTTGCCTTAACAACGACACTGCCTTCCACAAAATCAAAGTCCAGATAATCTCCTGCTGAGATTTTCAGTTTCTCCATGACCTTCTTTGGGACCCTTACCTGACCCCCAGGACTTATCTTTACTACAGTAGCCATATGTTTATATTACACTTTTAAACATATGATGTCAAGAAGATGAAATGCTTCACTTGAACTGTTTCATATAGACAATTTCCGAATACATATGATATAAGGTATAGGCTTGGTCAGAGACCGAGGAATGACAAGGGGAAAGGCAAATATGGGAAATACGAGATTGCTTGTATGATAAAAAGGAGGCATGATGATAACTCTTAATATTGGCAATATGATGTCTGAGATTATGGGTGAAAAAGGATTATCCGAAAGACAAATAGAGGATATAAAAGACAGAGCCCTTTCTGCTCATAAAGAGATAATCTCGAGGGAAAGGGCGGGTCTTGGATTTATCGACCTTATAGATGAGGACACATCTCGAAGTATCGGGATTAAAAAGCTTTCTACTAAGATTACAGAGTCCTCCGATGCCTTCCTCATTTTAGGTATAGGTGGCTCTGCATTAGGTCCAAAATGCATCCTCGAGGCATTAAGTCCAATGCATAACCTCAGGAAAACCCCAAGGGTTTTTATTTACGATAATGTAGACCCAATAACGCTTCATAACATCCTGTCGGTTATAGACCTTAAAAAAACCACAGTGAATGTCATAACCAAGTCTGGCTCGACCTCTGAGACAATGGCATCTTTCATGATTCTTTTTGAAAAACTAAAAGGCTATGAGAAAAACTTTATAGCAACCACAGACCCTGAGAAAGGAAGCCTGAAAAAGATAGCATCTAAGAAGGGGTTCGAGACCCTTCATATCCCTCATCAAGTTGGCGGAAGGTATTCTGTTTTAAGCCCTGTTGGTTTGCTCCTCACAGAGGTCATTTCAGCAGGCTCATCGGATGAGCTTCTAAGAGGTGCAAGGGAGATGAAGGACAGATGCTCCACCCATGAGTTATGGGAAAACCCTGCCTATTTATTTGGTGTTTTGCTTTATCTCATGGACAAGGTTAAAGGCAGAAGGATAAATGTCCTCATGCCTTATTCGGACAGGCTCAAGAATGTTTCCGAATGGTTTTCACAGCTCTGGGCAGAAAGCCTTGGAAAGCAGGGCATCGGACTTACCCCTTATCCATCTTTAGGTGTAACTGACCAGCACTCACAGCTTCAGCTATGGATGCAAGGACCAGAGGACAAGGTCATCATATTCATAAAGGTCTTAGAGCATGGTAAAGACATAAGGATTCCCAATATCTTCAAGGACACTGAAACAGGCTATCTCGGAGGTAAAAGCCTATCTCTGCTTATGAATGCAGAAGAGGAATCCACAGAGCTCTGCCTTCAAAAGGCAGGAAAGCCGAATATGACACTCACACTTCCTGCCATAAATGCCTATTACTTAGGACAGCTTTTTTATTTCTTTGAGATTGCCACTACATTTACAGGTCTCCTTTATGGCATAAACCCCTTTGACCAGCCTGCTGTCGAGGAGGGTAAAAACTTCACTTACGGCATGATGGGAAAAAAGGGGTTTGAAACAAAAAAGAAAGAGGTCGAGGCTCAAAGACAGAGAAAGTCTTGCTGGGAGGTCTAAAGGAGTTTCTTTTCATCTATTCCGCTTATGAGAATCTCTCTTTTTTCCTTTGAAAGAATCTTTATGGATACCTTTATTACATCCTCTACATGGGAGAGTTTCTCTGCCCACTCTATGACAGCTATACCGTTTCCTCCGATGAGTTCATAGATGCCTGTTTCTTCTATGTCTTTTGCGTTTTCAAGTCTGTAGAGGTCAATGTGATAAAAGGGCATATCCTTTGCTTTATGCTCTCCTACTATGATAAAGCTCGAGCTTGAAATCTCTCTTTCAGGTATTCCAATGGCAGTTCCTATGCCTTTTATGAATGTTGTTTTTCCAGAGCCTAACTCTCCGTAAAGGCATACGGTATCTCCTGATTTAAGAAGTTTTCCAAGCCTTCTACCGATGTTTTTCGTATCTCCTTCTTTATTACTTACGACCTTCAACTCCGAATCCCTATAAATCCGCCCTGTCTTCCCGTAGTGCCTTTGGTCTTTCTATAAGAGTAAAACCTTTCGGATGAGCAATATGTGCACTCATCGGACATCCAGATGTTTTCCTTAGAGATTCCCATAGACATTGCCTGATACATATTAGCATATGATAAATCAAGACGATTCGCACCATTTCTCTGAGTATAATAGTCTCCCTTACCTGTTTCCTTTATGACGGCTTGAAGGACATCCAATCCAACCTTATAACAGCACCCTCTTATGGCAGGGCCAATTGCCATGAGGATATTGTCGGATTTAGAGGAATTAAGCATCTTCCTCAGGGTTTTCTTTAGTATGCCCTTTACAGTTCCTCTCCAGCCTGCATGAACAGCTGCAATTAGATTACTGTCTCTACTATAGATGAGTATTGGCACACAGTCTGCGGTCTGAATGCCAATAAGCACATCTTTTCTTCCTGTTATTACTGCATCGGCTACCTGTGGTGTCATATCCATCTTTAGCTCAATTACTTTGCCTGTGTGGAGTTGTTTTGGAAAATAAATATTATCTTTGCTGACAGAGGCAATCTCGGCAATCCTTCCTATATGGGCACCCGGGGATTTGCCTGTAAAGAATGCCTTAACACCTTTACCAAATATCTCAGGATATATGATATAGTCAATCGGCATAAACTATTTTACCTTAAGAGTGTGTTTTCTGATGCACTTTTATATCATCAAAAAAATCGTTGCCATCTCCCTTTTTTATAGGTTCAAGTTCAATTCCCTAAGTGCTTGAATTATCTTCATTTTTATCGTTAGAGCGTTCAATCTTTTTCATTTTGTTCAAATTGCCGCCTTTTTCATCAGCCTCGATAAGCCTTGCCTTATCCATGAGTATTGCAGAGGCAATAGCCTTGCACTCAGCCTTTTTCATCAGAAATCTTTTTGCTCATATGTCGCCTGTCATAGCTTAAATCAAAAGGGGATGAAGCAGTCAAGATGAAGTATTTCACCTGAAATGTTTCACCTGAAATGTTTCACTATGTCCATTTCCACATCCCGTCATTCCTGCTTGTCAGGAATCCATCCGTTTTAAACTGTCATTCTGAACTCGTTTCAGAATCTCATTCTGTCTTTGCCTCTGAATTTATTTCAGGGTCTCAAAGGATTTCTGTTATAATCCTTTACTATGTCTAATCTCATAGAATCTCTGCCTGAGAAATTAAAATCAGGGCTGAGCTTCTACACTGGTTATGCACCAATCAAAATGCCAAAGCCTCTATCTCAAATAAAGGCATTCAAATCACAGGTGCAAAGATTGAAGGAATACTTGATTTTCAGTCACTCAACCTGCCTTTTATCTTTGGATTGTTTAGATGCTCTATGGAAGATGTCATATTGCGGTATGCAGAAACAAAGAGTCTGAATTTTAATGAAAGCCATATTGCCTCTTTCATTGCAGATGGGCTTACTGTTAAAGGAGGTATGTTTTTAAGAAAAGTAAAAGCAAAAGGAGAGGTTCGTCTTCTGGGTGCTAATATAGGTGGTAATCTTGAATGCATAGGAGCAGTCTTTGAAAACCCTAAAGGCACTGCTTTCACCGCAGAGAATCTAATAGTAAAAGGTGCGCTGTTTTTAAACTATAAAAGGCTTGATGGTGCAGGCTTAATCCGCAAGGACTGATCTAAATCTCACTCTCCTTAACCTTACAAAACGCACTCTGGTATAGCCTCTATAATATCACCTGCTAAAAGTGAGTGATAGCCTTTCTCTTTTGCAGATATATCACCTGCCAATCCATGTAAATAACCCCCCGGGTTTCCAGTTGTATTTATAAATGCGCCTTTTTGCTGTCAAGGGAATTTCTGCTACATAGAAATGCCGATAGAGGTTTTTTATTCGGTAGATGTGTTATTTTATATAGATATTGGGGCTGTAGCTCAGTTGGGAGAGCGCTTGAATGGCATTCAAGAGGTCGAGGGTTCGAAACCCTTCAGCTCCACTTTATGCCCTAACAATCATGTTATATTAGATCATGCCTGCTAATCTTCCGCCTGAGTATTTTGAGGCAGAAAAAGCCTTTAAAGAGGCTCAAAGCCCTTCTGAGAAGATTTCTGCTTTAGAGGCACTTATTGCCACGGTTCCAAAGCATAAGGGCACTGACAAGCTAAGAGCTGACTTGAGAAGAAGGCTTTCAAAGCTTAAAGATGAAGCAATCAAAAGAAAAAAAGGCGGAAAGGGCGACCTATACTCAGTTGAAAAAGAAGGTGCAGGACAGGCAGTGCTTGTAGGTTTCGCTAATTCAGGGAAATCATCTCTTCTACAGGCACTAACGAATGCAAGGCCTCAAATCGCAGATTATCCCATGACTACAGTCATGCCTCTTTCGGGAATGATGCCTTTTGAGGACATACAGTTTCAGGTTGTTGACCTTCCGCCAATAGGCAATCCTGCAACTGACGGCTGGGTATCAGCCATAATGAGAAATGCAGACATACTGCTCCTTGTAGTTGACCTTACCCATGATGACAAGGCAGAAGAGCTCATAGAGGAGCTTTTGAGGTGGAAGGTCATAAAGGGCCCTGAAAAGACCATACTTATTGGGAATAAAAAAGACATTGCAGAAAAACACTCGGAAGACTTACTCAGGAGTAAATACAATGGCATCTTTCCCCTTGCCTTTGTGTCAACAAAGACAAAGGAAGGGCTTGAGAAGCTAAAAGGCATGATATTTAAGGCATCTGGCATTATAAGGGTATATTCAAAAGAGCCGGGCAAGCCACCTGACCTTAATGTGCCCTTTACAGTGCCAGAGGGCACTACTGTCCTTGAGCTTGCAGAGGCAATACATAAGGACTTTGTGAATCTGAGGTATGCCTGTGTATGGGGCTCATCGAGGTTTCAGGGTCAGAGGGTCCTTAAGACATTCGTTCTTAAGGACAAGGATGTTGTGGAGTTTCATGTTTAGGATAAATATTTTATTAGGCACATTTCTTAGGGGGAGTCCTTGACATTAAGTCGGACTGCGGCAATTAGAACTAAATGGATAACTTTTGTGTTATTTGCTCTCGGTGCATTGGCAATATGGTCAGGCAGTGAGGCAGTGCTTCCAGCTAATATCGCAGGAATGATACTGGCAGGCTCTACTGCGAAGGATACATTCTTTATACACCGCTGCCCCGTGTGCCTAAAGCTGAAGAGGATATGAGCGAGGAATAAGGCAGTGTAAATACAAAATTGCTATGTTATAATTGACAAGGTATATGAAGGGGAAGAGACTGCGGAGGAAGATAGAAAGCCTGAAAAGACAAATTGAAGAGCATAAGGTGAAAATAAAAGAAGAAAGGCAAATATCCTTTCCCGATGAAGGCTGCATAGCCCACTGGGGAAAAGAAATTGCGGCTTTTGAAAACCAAATTAAAAAAGCCATGCAGAAGTTGGAGGGGTGAGATGTTAACGAAAAACAAGCTTTCGGAGACCTTACTGAAAGAACTCAAAGATGAGTGTCTTATCATATTAAGTCTTCTTAACCAGTTGGAAACTCCTGGAATCTCTGAGACACAGGAGGATGAAATCCTTGGTGAGCTTTCAGCACGGCTTAGTCATCTTGAGGTTCATGCAAGGGAAACACAAGAGCATATTGATTCGTAAAAACTGCGATTTCAACTTGTATTCTAAACTTGTTTTCCCCTATTCTTCTCAATTGCCTTTTTAATAATAAAATAGCTCAACACCGATGAGACAACTCCAACCACTATTGTGCCTATGACAAATGGCAAAAGAAGGAACTTAAGCTCACTGACAAGACTGCTTAGTGTTATGTGGCTCCAGTCTATGTTTGGAATTACCCTATCCGTTCCAATGAGCAATGCTCCGACCCATGTGCAGAATGTATATATGGGGATGATGCTCCATGGGTTTGTGATATAGACGCCTACGATTGTGGCAAGCCTGTTGAGCCTGAAAAGCCATGCTGAAATCAAGGCAAGTATCGTATGTAAGCCAATCAGGGGCGATATGCCAAAGAAAACACCAACTGCAAACGACATGGCAACCTTGTGAGGGCTGTCTTTAATGCTTAATAAGCCTCTTAGTTTATCCCTTAGTTTCATTAAAGTGCTTATAGCCCTCTGGTTTAATCGGCAATTCCTTACCTTTACTGTCTATGATTATGCGCTCCTTTCTTGTTATCTCTCCTATACACACTGCATTTATCTTTCTGCTAAAGGGTGCAGAAAAAAGAAGCTCGTAGTCCTCTCCTCCTTTAAGGGCAAGCTGAAGGGGATTAAGTCCGAGGTAGATGCAGGCTGATTTTAGCTCATTTGAAATAGGGATTTTATCTTCATATATCCTTGCACCTACCTTGCTTTCATCGCAAAGCCTTATAAGGTCTATAAGAAGGCCATCGCTGATGTCTATCATGGAAGTCGCATGGCTTTTAAGGAAACTCTTTGGGTCTCTAACAAAAGGCATGAGATGTCTTTCAAGAAGGGGTCTCATTATATCCCATCTAAGTGGTGTATTAAGTGGTCTATGAAGAACAATGGGTCTTTTAATCTTTTTAAGAAGATAAAGACCTCCTGCCGAATCCCCGAGCGTGCCTGTAACATAAATCTTGTTGCCCACCCTTGCGCCCTTTCTCATAAGGGGTTTTCTGACAGAGCCAATGAGGGTGGCTGAAACCGTCATGCCATTTGGAGACGATGATAAATCTCCTCCTACGAGGGAGACCTTGTAAAGTTTAAGGGCATTGTCTATGCCATCGAGAAAACTGTAAAGATTAGAGATGTCTGTGTCGGATTTTAGGCTTACATTAAGAAGGGCATAATGTGGTGTGGCTCCCATGGCATATATATCGCTTACATTGACTGAGATAAGCTTAAAGCCTATCTGAAACGGTGTGGCAAAGGAAAGGCTAAAATGCACACCCTCTACCATCATATCGGTTGTAGCAACGAGGGGGCACTGCCCCCTCAGAAATCTGCTCGGCTCAATGACTGCTCCGTCATCTCCAATGCCAACTATTATTGACTTTTCCCTTTTTGAAAACCTTTTTCTTATCTCGGCAAGAAGGGTGAGCTCTCCTATCTGAGAAAGCCTCATGAGGGGGTCACAGACCCTTTTTGGCTTTCAAGGCATGCTTAAGGACATCGTCCATTGTCTCGACTAACAGGAACTTCATATCCTTCTTCACATATTTTGGAAGGTCCTCGAGGTCTTTTTTGTTTTTGGCAGGTATGATTACTTTCTTGATACCCATCCTTTTTGCGGCAAGTGCCTTTTCCTTAAGACCTCCGATTGGAAGTATCCTTCCTCTTAATGTCACCTCTCCTGTCATGGCAATGCTTCTTTTGACTGCTTTACCAGTAAGGGCAGAGGCAATGGAGACTGCCATTGTAATGCCTGCTGATGGGCCATCCTTTGGAGTAGCACCTGCTGGCACATGTATATGTATGTCTGTCTTTGAGAATACCTCGTCTTTTATGCCGAGGCTTTTTGAACGCGACCTCACATAGCTTAATGCGGCATGTGCCGATTCCTTCATTATATCGCCAAGCTGTCCTGTAAGGGTGAGACTGCCTTTGCCTTTCATAGTCGTGGCTTCTACATAGATTATATCTCCGCCTGCTTCGGTCCATGCAAGGCCAGTTGAAACACCAACCTCGTCTTTAACCATCTCTTCTTCAGGCAGGTATTTTGGAACACCTAAGAATCTGCTCAGGTTTTTCTGGGTTATGACAAACTTTTTCTTTTTGCCCTCTGCAATCATCCTTGCTACTTTTCTACAGAGATTGGCTATTTCCCTTTCGAGGTTTCTCACGCCTGCCTCCCTTGTGTACTGTGAGATTATCAGTGAAAGGGCAGGGGCAGAGATAGTCAATATCTTTTTTGAGATTCCATGCTCTTCAAGCTGTTTTGGAATCAGGAAGTTCTTTGCAATACCTGTTTTCTCCTCTGCTGTATAGCCTGAAAGGTATATTATCTCCATCCTGTCCCTAAGGGGGCTGGGTATAGTGTCAATTAAATTTCCCGTTGTAATGAACATGACATTTGACAGGTCAAATGGCACTGTGAGGTAATGGTCTGCGAATGTGTTATTCTGCTCCGGGTCAAGTACCTCAAGGAGTGCCGATGATGGGTCTCCCCTGAAGTCCGTTCCAATCTTGTCTATCTCATCGAGCATAAAGATAGGGTTGTTTGTGCCTGCCTGCTTTATGCCCTGTATGATTCTTCCGGGAAGGGCTCCGACATAGGTTCTCCTATGGCCTCTGATTTCAGCCTCGTCCCTTACGCCTCCTAAGGACATCCTTACGAATTCCCTTCCCAATGCCCTCGCAATGGATTTCCCTAAGGATGTCTTTCCAACACCAGGTGGACCTATAAAACACAGGATTGGGCCTTTCATCTTCTCCTTAAGCTTCCTCACGCTTAAGTATTCAAGTATTCGCTCCTTTACCTTTTCGAGGTTATAGTGGTCTTTGTTGAGAACCTTTTCAGCGGACTTTATGTCAAGTATATCCTTTGTGAATTTAGACCACGGAAGCTCGACCATCCAGTCAAGGTATGTCCGAACGGTTGCGGCCTCTGCGCTGTCAGGGTGCATCTTCTGAAGCCTTTTTAGCTGTTTTTCGGCCTCCTTCATAACCTTCTCAGGCATTTTTGCATCGTCTATTTTTTTCTTAAGCTCCCTGATTTCCTCTGCCCTGTCGTCTATTTCGCCAAGCTCTTTCTGTATTGCCTTAAGCTGTTCCCGCAGGAAATACTCCCTTTGAGTTTTATCTATCTCTCCTCTTGCCTCGGACTGGATTTTCTGTTGTACTGTAAGAAGCTCTACCTCTCTTCCTAAGACATCGCTAATCTTTTTGAGCCTTTTGACCGGGTCTGTTATCTCTAAGACCTCCTGTGCAAGCTCTGTCTTAAGGCCTATGTTGGATGCCACGAGGTCTGCTAACTTGCCCGGCTCATCGAGGTTCTCTATGACTACCATTATGTCAGGCAGGATTTGTTTTCCTAAGGACACTGCCTTGTCAAGCAGTTCCTTTACATTCCTTATGAGTGCTTCAAGCTCTATAGTTACTGTAGGAGAGGGCTCTTCTGTTACTTTTTCTATAGAGGCGACATAGAACGGTTCTCTCTGGGAATAGTCAATGACCTTTGCCTTGGAAATGCCCTGAACAAGGATTTTTACCCTTCCATCGGGAAGCTTAAGCATCCTCATTACAAGACCAACCACGCCTGTGCCATAAAGGTCCTCAGGAGTTGGGGATTCCACTGTCATATCCCTCTGTGTAAGGAGCATCATCATTCTGTTGGTGCTCAGGGCACTGTCAATTGCCTTTATGGAGCCTTCTCTGCCTACAAAAAGAGGTAATATCATGTAGGGGAATACGACTATGTCCCTTATAGGAAGCACAGGCATAGTATCTGGTATCTCAGGCTCTTTTTCTTCCTTTTCTATCTCAGGCATATACTTCATTTTTTCAACCTCGATGCTGTCTTTATTATAAAATCCTTAAACCCGTTTGAGACCTCCAGGTTTTCAATAGCCATCTCAACGGTTGCCATGAGGAAGCCAAGCTTGTCGCCTGCATCATATCTTTTACCTTTGTAAAGGAACCCGTATATGGGCTTTTTCTTAAGTAGCATCCTCAGGGCATCGGTAAGCTGAATCTCGCCGCCTTTTCCTGGTCCCGACTTTTCGAGCATCTCGAATATATCCGGAGTAAGCACATATCTTCCGATAATTGCAAGTTCCGAGGGTGCTTCTTCAGGAGATGGTTTCTCCACAAGGTCGTTAATCCTGTATAAGCCACTGCTTTCTTTCAGAGCATCTACTATACCATATCTACTGACCTCTGACCTATGAACCTTCATAATGCATAAAATCGAGCATCTCACGCTCTCATAGAGCCTGAGCATCTCCGACAAAAGCCTCTCTTCAGCAGGAATAATATCATCGCTTAAAAGAACAGCAAAAGGCTCATCCTTTACAAATGGCTTTGCAGTAAGTATAGCATGTCCCAGTCCGAGTGTGGCTTTTTGCCTGATGTATGCGAAATTTATATGGCTCAGCTTGTTTATCTCTTCGAGGAGTTTTCTCTTGCCTAACTTCTTTAGGTTTTCCTCAAGCTCGAATGCAGAATCGAAGTGGTCCTCTATTGCCCTTTTATGCTTTCCTGTAATAATGAGGAACTCCTCTATACCGCAGGAAAGTGCCTCTTCCACTGCATACTGTATCATTGGCTTGTCGACAATAGGCAACATCTCTTTAGGAGATGCCTTTGTAGCAGGCAGAAACCTTGTGCCAAGACCTGCGGCTGGAAGTATTGCCTTTCTTATCGTAGTCCTCTCCATGATTTTTTTATTTTACCATAAGAGGGCTTAATCAGGCAGTTTTATCCTGAATGAAGCACCTTGTGGGCTGTCAATCACCTCTATAGAGCCACCATGCAAGGATATGATTCTATGCACTATGGCAAGCCCCAGTCCTGTGCCTTTTTCCTTAGTCGTATAGAAAGGAAGGAATATTTTATCCCTTATTGCAGGCGGAATGCCGTGTCCTGTATCAGAGACGGTTATGGCAACGCTGTCAGGCTCATGGATTGCGGAAAACCTGATTGTTTCTCCCTTTGCCTCGATGGAGTTCTGTATAAGGTTAGTGCATGCCTGCTTAAGAAGGATCTCGTCTCCTTTAATGGTTATGTCACTACTAACCTCATTAGAGAGCAAAATGTTTGGGTTTTTAAGTAGAATGCTTTCCGTGGAGGCAGATATAATATTTCTAAGATTTACCTCTGAAATATTAAGCTCCCCGGGCTTTGCAAAGGAGAGGAATTCATTTATGATAGTATCCATTAAAGAGACCTCTTTCGATATAGCATCCACTGTTTTTTTGAGGGAGCCTTCTACCTGCCTTTCGAGGAGCTTTGTATATCCTGCTATAACACCCATTGGGTTTCTGAGCTCATGTGCAATGCCTGCGGCCATCTCTCCTAAGCTCGATAATCTTTTCCTGAGCTCTGCCTGAGCCTCAAGTGCCTTAAGCTCGGTAAGGTCGGTGAATACAAAAAGTTTTCCAATAGGCTTTCCTTTTGCATTTAAAAGAGGTGTGAGGGAAAAACCAAGGTAGAGCCTTTTACCCCTTTCTGTAACATATTGTGTCTGCCCCCTTTCGATATCTCTGTCTAAGAGTCGGGATAGCTGACCCAATGTTGTCTCTTTTAGGTCCCTTCCAATGACATCCTCCCTGTTTATTGCAAGGATTCTCTGACCTGCCGAGTTTATCTTGGTTATCTTCATTGTCTCATCCAGACTTATAACTCCGCTTGGAACGCTCTCGAGGATGTTCTCGTTATAACCTTCAACTATCACTGCCCTTTCCTCAGCCAGCCTTCTTAATACCTCAAGCCCCTGTCCCTTATCTTTTAATGTAGAAACAAGCCCATGAAATGTATCGAGCACAAAGCCCATCTCTGATGTGCGCTGGGCTTTCAGGGCTTTCTTCTGTGCTCTGAAATACGCCCTGAGAACAAACAGGACTACAAGCAGTACGAATAAGATAAATAAAGAAAAAAGCAGTAGATATATTAAAAAGCCCTTAGAGCCATCCATACATATACAACCTGAGTAGTTCCTGACCCCAGAAAAGGGTTATTACTGCACCCAGAGCAAGAAATGGACCAAAGGGGATTTTGGTTTTTCTTCCTTTGCCTTTGAATATCATGAGGAACAATCCCACCAAAGAGCCAAATAGGCTTCCAATGAATGTCGTAGTAAGCACAGATTTCCAGCCCATGAGCGCACCTACCATAGCCATCATCTTTATATCGCCTCCGCCCATACCGCCTCTACTTAAGAAAGCAGTAAGATAAAAAAGCGAAAACCCACTGAATGCACCTATTATGGAGGTCTTAAAGCCTAACATCTCTGCCCTTATGAAAGGGTCAGGAAGGAGTAGACTGCCTGCAATAAGACCAATCGGGATGCCTGTAAGGGTAATGCCATTTGGTATTATCTGAAAATCCAAATCTATAAATGTGATTACTATTAAGGAAGACAGAAAGGCAAGATAAATTGGCGTGTGCCAGCCTATGCCAAAGCGATATACGAGGCTCATATAAAGGATACCATTAAGTGCCTCTATGAGCGGATACCTTAGAGAGATTTTGGCTCTACAGTGCCTGCACCTGCCTCCTAAGAGCACATAGCTTATAATCGGGATATTGTCCAACGGACTTATGGGCTGACCGCATGAGGGACATCTCGAGGATGGGCTTACTATTGAGAGCCTTCTTGGAATCCTGTAAACGCATACATTAAGGAAAGAGCCAACAACTAATCCAAACACACCTGCAATAATATAAATAGCCATTTATTTTTCGCTTTGAACCTCGGATACTCTATGCGTGAGTTCCTCCATGTCTTTATTGAGCTTTTCTATATCCTTCAGAGCATCCTTGATTTTTCCATCTTTCAGCATGTCTACTCCCTCCTGATTTCTCAGCTCAAAGACCCTCATACCCAGTGCTTTTAGGGCATCGTTCATTTTCGATTCTACTACGCGGTGCTCGTTCATAAGCCTTAAGACCGAGACCTCGACCCTTACCCTTTCTGAAAAAATGGTTGCAAACCATTTGAGCCTCTCAATGCCCGAAACGAAGTTATCCCTTATCTTTTCAAACATGGCATCCTCCTACAGCATAATATATTACCATTAAGGAGTCTATGCAGTCTTAAAAAGTTCGATCCTTCCTTCCCAGAATCTTTTAAGCCCTGACTTAAGAAGTAAGTGGCTTTGAAGAAGTGGCTCTTCCTCGATAATAGCGAAAGCCTCTTTTCTTGCAATCTCAAGGAGACTTGCATCCCTTAGGAGACTTGCGATTCTGAGGTCTGGGATGCCTGACTGCTTCGTGCCAAAGAGTTCTCCGGGGCCTCTTATCTCAAGGTCTTCCTCTGCAATCCTAAAGCCATCCGTTGTTTTGACCATAGCATCGAGCCTTCTTCTTGCCACCTCGCTTAAATCTCCATACGCCAGAAGAAGGCATCGGGATTGTTTGCCTCCTCTTCCCACTCTTCCTCTTAACTGATGAAGTTGGCTTAGACCGAATCTCTCGGAATGCACCACAACCATCAAGGAGGCATTTGGCACATCCACTCCAACCTCTATCACGGTTGTGCTTACGAGTATGTCGATTTTACCTTTTTTAAATTCGGTCATGATGGATTCCCTCTCAAAAGGCTTCATCTTTCCATGGATAAGCGAGACCCTCAAAGACGGAAATATCTTTTTCAGGGTTTCCTGTCCTATGATTGCCGATTTCAGGGCAGTTTTTTCGGATTCCTCTATGACAGGGTAAACCACATAGACCTGCCCTGCCTGCCTTACCTCTTTTAAGATTTCCTCATATACCTGTTTTTTATCTCCGGACATAACGAGTCGGGTTACCACTGGCTTTCTGCCTGGCGGAAGATCATCTATCCGAGAGTAATCGAGGTCTCCATAGAGGGTCATGGCTAATGTCCTTGGAATTGGGGTTGCAGTCATTACTAAGACATCAGGGGCTTCTTGAGACTTTCTCCTTAGACCTGCCCTCTGTCTTACGCCAAACCTGTGCTGTTCATCTATTACTATAAGTCCGAGTCTTTCGAACCTTAAGGTCTCCTCTATCAGGGCATGTGTGCCGATAACGATATTCACCCTGCCTTTGGCTATGTCATCGAGAGGCTTTTTCTTGACACTACTTGTAACAAGACAGACCCTCAAGCCCAGCGACTCAAGCATACCGTGGATGTTTATATAGTGCTGTTCGGCAAGAATCTCGGTTGGTGCCATTATTCCTGCCTGATACCCTGCCTCCACTGCAAAGAGCATTGCCATAACTGCCACAATGGTCTTTCCACATCCTACATCTCCCTGAAGGAGCCTGTTCATTTGATAAGGGCTTTTCATATCGTTAAGTATCTCACCGAGTGCCTTTCCCTGCTCCTCAGTGAGTCTAAAAGGCAATGTCTGCCTCAGCCTTTCCATAAGCGTCCCTTTTGAATCGAATGCAATCCCTTTGCCATGCAGTCGTCCTCTTCTTAAAATGGCAAGCCCTGACTGGAGCATAAACAGCTCATCAAAGATAAGCCTCTTTTGAGGCTCGCTCTGCCATTGGTTAAGCAGAGAGACATCAAGTTCGTCTTCTGGAAAATGACAGCCCATTATTGCACTTTTAAGCCCGATGAGTTTATTTCTTTTAAGAATCTCTTGAGGGATAGGGTCTTGGATGTCATTTAGATGGCTTTTGAGGACATTATATATTATACTTCTGAGCTGTCTTGAGCTCACCCCCTCGGTTACACTGTAGACAGGCACAAGCCTACCAGTATGAATCAGGGCATCCGTATCATCTCCTATTAGCTCATACTCAGGGTTTTCCATTTCAAAGCATCTGCCACGATATGGATATTTCACGGTGCCTGATAAGACAACATCAATTCCTAAGGTAAACTTTTTTTTAAGAAACCTCTGATTGAACCACTTACCCACGATAAATCCGCTTCCATCTGACACTGTAAGCTCTAATATCTCAAGTCTGCCTGAGATGCGCTTAATGTCAGCCCTTATGACCCTGCCTGAAACGGTCTGAATGCCAGATGAGAGGAATCCTACGGTTATGTCTCTGATGGGCTTGATATTTCTTCTGTCTTCGTATCTATATGGAAGGTAATAGAGCAGGTCATGGACTGTTTTCGTTCCGAGCCTGTTTAGAAGTTTTGCCCTTTGAGGGCCAACGCCTTTTATGTACTGGACATTCAGTTCGGATAAGTCTTTAACCATCTTTTTTGGATGGTGGTTTTCTCTTTGCCTTTTCTCTCAGGGCATCTTCAAGGGTTCTGTCTGCTTCCTCTACCTTCATCTTTGAGTATTCCGATTCGCTCAATATGTCTATGTCCCAGCCAGTGAGCTTCATTGCCAGCCTGACATTCTGTCCTTTCCTTCCAATGGCAATAGAAAGCTGTTGGTCTGAGACAACAACCATTGCGGATTTCTCCTCCTCGTTAACGCCAACCTTGTCAATAGTGGCTGGACTTAATGCCCTCGCAATAAGCATTCTCGTGTCATCTGTCCACGGGATAATATCTATTCTTTCGCCTTTCAGCTCCCTGACAATCGACTGAACCCTCGTGCCCTTCATCCCAACACAAGCACCCACAGGGTCTACCGAGGGGCTGTTTGAAGAAACAGCTATCTTTGTCCTTTCTCCTGGTTCTCTGACAACATCCTTGATGTTAACGAGTCCCTCGCTAATCTCAGGCACCTCCATCCTGAAAAGCCCCTTTATGAAATCAGGGTTTGTTCTCGTTATATGTATGAGCGGGCCTCTCGATGTGAGCTGTATATCCTCTATATATGCCCTTATGGTATCTCCTCTTTTAGGCAACTCTCCGGGCAGGGCGTCCTTTATAGGCAAAACAGCCTCTGCCTTGCCTATGCTTACAAAATAACAGCCCTTTTCTTTTCTAAGCACAGTCCCGCTTATAATTGTGCCTACCTTGCCCTTAAACTCGGTATATATTACTTCACGCTCTGCCTCCCTTACCCTCTGGAATATAACCTGTTTTGCAGTCTGTGCCGCAATTCTGCCAAAATCCTGAATACTTAACGGGATGTTTATCTCCTCTCCTATACCTTTATCAGGACTCAGTTTCTTTGCATCCTCGAGGGAAATCTCCTCATCTAAGTTAGATGCCTTCTCGACTATCTTTTTAGTCTCATACAGAGAGATGTTAGAGGTCGTCCTATCTATTTGAAGGCTAATATTCATTCTGCCTCCATATTTTTTCCTTGCCGCAGAAAGAAGTGCCGACTCTAAGGCAGAAAATAGCACCTCTTTACTGATGCCCTTTTCCTTTGCCATCTGCTCGATTAGATGTAAAAGCTCCTTTGTCATAGCTCTACCTCGAGTCTTGCACTCGATATATCATCGAAGGGTATGGTAACCTGTTTTTCAGCCACTATAAGACTAAGAGAGTCCTCGCCCACAGAGAGGATTCTTCCTATAAAAAAACTCTGGTTGTCAATCTTCTTAAGGGTCACGAGCCTTATAAGTTTTCCAATATGTTTTCTAAAGTCCTCGGGCTTTCTAATCGGCCTGTCAAGTCCCGGAGAGGAAACCTCTAATGTGTAGGTCCCCTTAATCGGGTCTTCGACATCCATGAGTGCCTCAAGCTCCCTGCTCATCCTTTCGCAGTCATCGAGTGTGACTCCACCGGGCTTGTCTATTGTGACCCTGAGAAGCATCTTTTTTCCTTTCCGCATAAGCCTGACCTCTTCCAGAGCAAGGCCCTGCGAAGTAGCAACCTCTTTTGCCATCTCATTTATCCTGTCTTCAATCCATGACATATCAAAATAAAAAAAAGTGGGAAAACCCCACTTCTGAAAAATCCACCTGAAAAACCTTATAAAGCTTAACAGTTCCAAAAGATAAATGCAAGCCTGTGTATGGGGGAGGTAGTGTCAATCATTTTGTGTAAATTCCTTTAAGGGGTGTTTTCCCCATTGCTCGTTCAATCGGCTCAGCACCGCATAAACAATCCTCTCAATGCTTTGAACATTATTAAAGCA
>JACQZC010000021.1 GCA_016207905.1 Nitrospirota bacterium
CTGTGTGCCCAAATCCTGCAGCTATAGTAGATTCGCCCAAATCAATAAGACATTCATTGGCAGAAAAGGCTGAAGAAGCAAACAAAAATAGCAGGAAAACTGCATAGGTTAATACTCCAATACTTTTTCCCATTACCCTCTTTGACATATTACCCCTCCTTAGACTTTAATTAGTTATCCACTGAATAGTTACAAGCATTTAAGCATATCCCCCTGCGATTTTCAACCTTTATTTTGTTTATGCATTGATAAGTTTTATAAATAGCTTTCTGAGGAGGAGTGTATAACGGGGTTTCTTATTCCAGAAAAAATCTATCTCTATTTCAGACTGTATCATTCTTAGTGAAACGGTTCGATAAGTTAGGTTATAATCTCTTTTGTGATACTCATAACAGGTGGTGCAGGATATATAGGCAGTCATGTAAATAAACTGCTTTCTCTTAAAGGATACGAGACCCTTGTTCTGGACAACCTGATTTATGGGCATAAGGAATTCGCAAAGTGGGGCACATTTCTAAACGGAGACCTTAAGGATGTCGAAGGGCTGAGAGAGTTATTCGAGAGCTATCCCATAAAGGCAGTCATGCATTTTGCAGGATTTACCTATGTCGAAGAATCCGTTAAAGACCCAGAGAGGTATTACATCAATAATGTGAGTAATACATTAAACCTCCTTCAGGCGATGCTTGAGTTTAATGTAAAATATTTTATATTCTCGTCCTCATCCGCAGTCTATGGAAATCCAATAGAAATCCCCATATCCGAAGGGCATCCCCTGAATCCGATGAATCCTTATGGCAAAAGCAAGCTGATGGTAGAGAATATTTTAAAGGACTATAGCGGAGCATATGGCTTAATGTACGCCTCATTAAGGTATTTTAATGCAGGTGGTGCAGACCCCGAAGGAGACATAGGGGAGTGGCATGAGCCAGAGACCCATCTGATACCGCTTGTCTTAGATGCTGCAATGGGTGTAAGGGAGGATATAAGGATATTCGGAACCGATTACAATACCCCGGATGGAACATGCGTAAGGGATTATATTCATGTAGTAGACCTTGCACAGGCACATCGGATTTCACTTGAATATCTGTTAAAGGAAGGGCAAAGCAGGATATTTAATTTGGGCAATGGGAATGGCTTTTCGGTAAAACAGGTGATTGAAGAGGCAAGAAGGATAACAGGCAGGGATATAAAGGCAGTGGAAAATGCAAGGAGAGCAGGCGACCCACCTGTCTTGATTGCAGACCCTAAGAGAGCTATGAAGGTGCTTGGCTGGAAGCCAGAGTATAATGATTTAACGACAATCCTTGAGACTGCATGGAAATGGCATAAGGGATTACGTGGGGAAAAAGAATTTCATTGATTTTGGCTTTAGTGGCAATTCTGCTTGAAAAATAAAAATTAATTCGCTACAATATAATATTTAACAAAACAATGTCAGACCTCATTGAGATAAGGTGGCACGGTAGGGGCGGACAGGGCACTGTAACAGCCGCAAAGGTGCTGGCTGATGCATGCCTTTCCGGAGGCAGGTATGTTCAGGCATTTCCAGAATATGGACCTGAAAGGGCTGGAGCACCACTTAGGGCTTACAATAGAATAAGCTCAAAGGAATTGAGGATGCACTGCCCTGTGCTTGAACCACAGGTCGTAAGCGTTGTCGACTCAACACTCCTCGATGCAATCAATGTCTCGGAAGGCGCAAAAGAAGATGCAATATTTATCGTAAACACCTCAAAAAGCCCGTTGGAGACAAAGGCAAAGCTTAATGCCAAAGGGACGCAGAAGGTTTTTGTAGTCGATGCAACAAAGATAGCTATGGAGTGTATTGGAAGGTCTCTGCCAAACTCTCCGATGTTAGGAGCACTCACAAAGGTTACAAACATAGTAAGCCTCGAGCAGATGCTTGAGGATGTAAGAAAGAGCTTTGGCAAGAAGTTCTCCCAGAAGATAATAGACGGCAACCTCGATGCAGTAAAAAGAGGTTATTCAGAGGTAAAAGGGCAATGAAGAAATGGCATGAGCTTATAGCCGGTGCAGTAGTCCTTGAGGCAGGCAATGCAGTAAAGTTCAAGACAGGCTCATGGAGGGCATTTAAGCCAAGATGGCTCGAGGAAAACTGCATACAGTGCCTTTTCTGCTGGCTTTACTGCCCTGACATGTCTATAAAGGTAAAAGACGGGAAGATGATTGGTTTTGATTATGATTACTGTAAGGGCTGTGGAGTATGTGCCCTTGAGTGTCCGGGAAAGAAAGGCAATAAGGCGATTGTAATGGAAGAGGAAGGCAGATAATGCCAAAGGTAGTTGCAGTCACAGGCAATGAGGCAGTTGCAAATGCCCTGAGACAGGCAAACCCGGATGTCTGTGCCGCATACCCAATAACCCCTCAGACGGATATGATGCAGAGATTTGCCTCATTCGTCGCAAATGGGCAGGTGGACACCGAGGTGATACTCGTTGAAAGCGAGCACAGCTCTATGTCAGCCTGTATCGGTGCCTCTGCAGGAGGAGGAAGGGTTATAACAGCCACATCCTCTCAGGGACTTGCCTTAATGTGGGAGATGCTTTTTATAGCCTCTGGAACTAACCTTCCGATAATCATGCCTGTTGTAAACAGGGCACTTTCAGCACCATTGAACATACATGGAGACCACTCCGATGCAATGGGTGCAAGGGATTCGGGCTGGATTCAGCTATGGTCTGAAAACGCACAGGAGGCATATGACAACACCATTCAGGCATTTAGAATCGGAGAGCATAAAGACATAAGACTGCCTGTTATGGTCAACCTCGATGGCTTTATCATAAGCCATTCCATAGAGCGCATAGAATACCTCGATGACGATAAGGTCAAGGGTTTTATTGGCGAATTTAAGGCAGTCAATCCTTTACTTGACATAGAGAACCCAAAAAGCTATGGGCCCCTCATACTTCCCGACCTCTATATGGAATATAAGAGGCTACAGCATGAAGTTATGGGAAGGGTTAAGAAAGTTGTCTTAGATGTGGCAGAAGACTTTGAAAAGCTGAGCGGAAGAAGATACAGGCTCTTTGATGCCTACAGGCTCGACGATGCTGAGATTGCCCTCGTAATATTAGGCTCTGCGGCAGGCACATCAAAGGATGTTGTTGACAGCCTTAGAGACAAAGACATAAAGGCAGGGCTTCTCAAGCCGAGACTATTCAGGCCATTCCCTTATGAGGAGACTGCCTTGGCACTTAAGCACCTGAAGGCAATTGCGGTCATGGACAGGGCTGATTCATTCGGAGCCTATGGACCTTGCTTTACGGAGATTAGCTCTGCCCTTTATCCAAACGACAAAAGACCTGTGCTTATCAATAAGATATACGGTCTTGGAGGCAGGGACTTTCTTCCAGGGCATGCAGAAGAGACCCTTAGGGAGCTTTATGAGATTGCAAAAGGAGCCCCTATAAAAACCATAAAGGAATACATAGGTGTGAGGCAATAAAAACATGGCAGGTGAGCTTAAGCTAAAGGAGCTTTCGAAGAAACAAGACCTCTTTACGCATGGCCATAGGATGTGTGCGGGGTGTGGTGCACCTACTTTGGTGAAGATGGTTTTGCTTGCCACAGAGTACCCGATTATTGCTTCCAATGCAACTGGCTGTCTTGAGGTCTCGTCCTGTATCTCGGAATACACTGCATGGAAGATACCATGGATACACAGTGCATTTGAGAATGCGGCTGCAACAATCTCAGGCGTGGAGACGATGTATAGGGCACTTAAAAAGAAGGGAAAGATTCAGAGGGATATAAAGTTCATAGCATTTGGTGGAGATGGCGGCACATATGACATAGGGCTTCAGAGCCTTTCGGGTGCAATGGAGCGCGGGCACGACATGCTTTATATCTGCTATGATAACGGTGCATACATGAACACAGGGATTCAACGCTCTTCTGCTACACCTCGTGGTGCAGACACAACGACAAGCCCAGTAGGCTCTGTAATACCGGGAAAGACCCAAAGGAGAAAAGACCTTACACGAATAATGGCCAGCCACAACATCCCATATGCGGCTCAGGCATCCCCAAGCCACTGGCTTGACCTTATGAAAAAGGTAAGAAAGGCACTCGATGCAAATGGCCCTACATTCATGAACATCATTTCGCCCTGTAACAGGGGATGGCGCTCAAAAACAGACGATTCCATTGCCTTAAGCAGACTGGCTGTGGAGACATGTTACTGGCCTCTTTATGAAATAGAAAACGGAGTTACGAAAGTAACCTTTAAGCCAAAGGAGAAAAAACCTCTCGTTGAGTTCCTGAGACCGCAAGGAAGGTTCAAGCACCTCTTTGCTCCTGAAAACGAGGCATTATTGAAACAGTTAGAGGCTGATGTGGATACCGAATGGCAAAGACTTCTTAAGGAGTCGGTAGATAAGGAGAAGAAATGACGAGCTTTGACCTTGTAATGTATGAAAGCGAGTTTAAGCGCATTGACGAGGAACTTCAGAAGCTCCATGTGCAGTCAAATGCGAGGGTCGTTTTCCTTGTGGATAAAAACGGCCAGCTTATAGCATCCGCAGGAGAGTCCCATACGATAGACACAACCTCATTGGCATCCCTTACAGCAGGCAACATTGCGGCAACAGGCGGAATTGCAAGGCTCCTTGGAGAAAGAGAGTTTACGATACTGTTTCACGAGGGCGAAAAGGACAACATCCACATATCCCTTGTAGGGCAGAGGGTTATTCTGGTTGTGATATTCGACCACAGGTCCTCTATAGGACTTGTGAGGCTCAGGGTCAAGAAATCCTCCGAGAACTTAGCAAGGATATTCGATGAGATTGCCGAGAAGGCAGAAAAGGAAAAAACAGAAGGAAGGCTTGCAGAGTCTCCGTTTGCGGAGATTAGCGACGAAGATATAGATAATCTTTTCAAGTAGGTGTGAGATAAGTGTCTTTTATAAACTATTCCTCTCGTGAGATAAACTGTAAGATAGTCTATTACGGTCCGGGTCTTTGCGGAAAGACCACGAACCTTCAATTCATTTACAAGAAAACAAACCCTGAGCAGAAGGGAAAACTCATATCCTTAGCCACCGAGACAGAAAGGACGCTGTTCTTTGACTTTCTTCCACTTTCACTTGGCGATATAAAGGGCTTTAGAATCAGGTTTCACCTTTACACAGTGCCCGGACAGGTCTTCTATGCGGCAAGCCGAAAGCTCATCCTAAAGGGAGTTGACGGGGTCGTCTTTGTAGCAGACAGCCAGGTTGAAAGGCTCGAGGCAAATATGGAGAGCTTAGATGACCTCAAGATAAACCTTGCAGAGCAGGGCTATGAGCTTGCAAAACTTCCATTCACCATGCAATACAACAAAAGGGACCTTCCAAATGTCACTCCAATAGAGACACTGCATAATGCGATTAACCCAAACGGCATCACATCTTACGAGGCTGTAGCAACTACAGGCATTGGGGTCTTTGAGACCCTGAAGGATGTGGCAAAACAGGTCCTCATGGAACTCAAGAAGAATTACTGAAAAATAAAGGTAACCTCGTTGCCCGAACGAGCGGGACTTGTGAGATTATCTTAGGCAGAGTCTTCTTTTGTCAAGGGATTTCTATTAGTAGGGCTCGTTCCCTGAACGAGCCGTTTTGTTACAGACAACATTTTCGGTCTGTTCGGGGAACAGACCCTACAACTCTTAAAGCCGTCTGCTCATAGAGCGGGCTGATGAGGGCATCAGCCCCTACAGGGGAACAGTCCCTACAATTTGAGACTGCTGAAAATATATGATGGCAGAAGTAAATGTCATGCTGAACTTGTTTCAGCATCTATAAAAATCAATAACTTACGAGACCCTGAAACGAGTTCAGGGTGACATAAAGGGACTTTTTCAGGGGTCTCAATTTGATATTATACACCCCTGCCCCTCTTAATAGAGGGGAATGACGAGATAGAGATAGAGATAGAGAGGCAAAGACAGAATGAGATTCTGAAATAAATTCAGAATGACGCCCATCTAATCCCCTCCCCTTGATGGGAGGGGTTAGGGGAGGGTGAACAGAAAAGTCCAATGACCCCTCACCCCAGCCCTCTCCCGCAAGGGGAGGGGGTGAAAGAGGGGGATTTAGAAAAGGTGGAAATGGACATAGTGAAACATTTCATGTGAAATACTTCATGTGAAACATTTCATATTGACTGCTTCCATTTTTTACTGGTATAGTGCGACATATGAGCAAAAAGATCTCAAAAGAAAAAAGGCTGAGGTTCAAGGATTTTACGCAATTCTCATGGATAAGGCAATTTGAACAAAATGAAAAAGATTGAACGCTCTAACGATAAAAATGAAGATAATTCAAGCACTTAGGGAATTCAACTTGAACCTATAAAAAAAGGAGATGGCAACGATTTTTTTGAAAAGAGCCACTGGAAATATTAAAGAATTGTCTGTTATACTTTACACTCTACTTTTTTGGTATAAAAAAGAGCTGATATGAATTTAAATGAACAAGTTGCCATAGTTACAGGAGGCAAAAGAGGCATTGGAAAGGCAATTGCCCTCCTGCTTGCACAAAGGGGTGCAAACATAGCCCTTTTCGATGTTCAAGAAGCAGAAGATACAGTTCAAGAAATCAAAGGACTTGGCGTAAAGGCAATCAGCCTTGATGTCGATGTCTCAAGCCCAGAGGATGTTGCCAGTGCATTTAGCAATGTTATAAAGGAATTCGGAAGAATAGACATGCTCATAAACAATGCAGGCATAACAAGAGACAACCTCATTATAAGGATGAAGGAGGAGGACTGGGACTCTGTAATTAGCATAAACCTGAAAGGAGTTTTCCTTTGCTCAAAAGAGGCAATTAAGGTCATGTCAAAGGCAAGATACGGAAGGATTGTCAACATCTCATCTGTGGTTGCATTTATTGGGAATCCCGGACAGGCAAATTACTCTGCCTCAAAGGCAGGCATAATAGGGCTTACAAAGACGATAGCAAAGGAATATGCCTCAAGAGGTATAACTGCAAATGCGGTTGCCCCTGGCTTTATAACCACTCCTATGACAGATGCCCTTTCGGATGCTGTCAAACAGGAGATGCTTAAGGCAATTCCCGGAGGAAGATTCGGCTCTCCAGAGGAGGTAGCACATGCAGTCGGATTCCTCGTATCCCCTGAGGCAGGCTATATAACAGGTCAGGTAATTCATGTAAACGGAGGCATGTTTATGTAAGGTGTTAGGAATCCCGTTGAGGGTTTTTAATTTATTTAAATAAAAAATGGGAGGTATAAGATGGTTGAAGAAAAGGTCAAGGAGATTATAGCCAAACAGCTTGGCGTCAATTCCTCGGAGGTTATACCAGAGGCATCCTTTGTCGAGGACCTTGGCGCTGATTCCTTAGACACGGTGGAGCTGGTAATGGCATTCGAGGAGGCATTCAATGTGGAGATTCCAGATGAGGATGCCGAAAAAATAGTAAAAGTAAAAGACGCTATAGCCTATATAAAGAACAAGCAGAAGTAATGGTAAAAAGAAGGGTCGTTGTAACAGGCATAGGACTCATATCTCCGCTTGGCATTGGAACCCAAGAGACTTGGGATGCACTTCTTGAAGGGAAATCCGGCATCGGAAAGATAACCCATTTCGATACATCGTTATTTGCCTGTCAGATAGCAGGCGAGGTAAAGGGCTTTAGTCCGGAGGACTTTATCGAGGCAAAAGAAATAAAGAAGATGGACAGGTTTATACACTTTGCAGTAGCAGGAGGAGACATGGCAGTCCGTGACTCTGCTCTTAAGATAACTGAGGACAATGCCGAAAGGGTCGGTGTTATAGTGGGCTCTGGAATAGGCGGGCTTTCGACAATCGAGCACTACCATAGCGTGTTGTTAGAGAAGGGTCCAAGAAGAATCTCTCCATTTTTTATTCCTATGCTGATAATCAATCTTGCCTCGGGTCAGCTCTCCATAAGGAGCGGAGCAAAAGGTCCAAACTCATCTGCAGTCACTGCATGTGCCAGTGGAAGTCATTCGATAGGAGATGCATTCAGGCTCATACAGATGGGGTATGCAGATGCCATGATAGCAGGTGGTGCAGAGGCTGTTATAACACCTCTGGCAATAGGTGGATTTAGTGCCATGAAGGCACTTTCAACAAGAAACCATGAGCCTGAGAGAGCATCCCGACCTTTTGACAAAGACAGGGACGGCTTTGTAATGGGCGAAGGTGCAGGCATAGTCGTGCTTGAAGAGCTTGAGATGGCACAGAGAAGGGGCGCAAGAATCTATGGGGAACTTATAGGCTATGGCATGACCTCTGATGCATACCATATTACATCTCCATCTCCAGACGGAGGTGGAGCAGTAAGATGTATGGCAGAAACCCTCGCTGATGCAGGCATTCCTTCAGATGCAGTGGATTATATTAATGCCCACGGAACAGCCACAAAACAAGGTGATGAGCTTGAGACAATGGCTATTAAAAGGGTCTTTGGAGAGCATGCCTACAGGCTTAAGATTAGCTCTACGAAGTCCATGACAGGGCATCTGCTTGGAGCCTCAGGAGGTGTTGAGGCAGGCATAACACTCCTTAGCATCTATCACGGTATAGTCCCTCCTACCATAAACCTCGATAACCCGGATTCGGAATGCGACTTAGACTATGTTCCACATAATGCCCGAAAAATGACTGTCGATTGCGCAATATCCAACTCATTTGGATTTGGCGGAACGAATGCATGTCTTTTGTTTAGAAAGTTCAAAGAGTAATGTCTGGTGATATATCAGAATTAGAAAAAAGCATAGGCTATAGCTTCAAGAACAAAGCTATTCTCATAGAGGCACTTACCCACAAATCCTATCACCACGAAAACCCAGAAAAGGCAATCTCTCACAACGAAAGGCTTGAGTTTCTCGGAGACTCGGTTTTGGGGCTTGCTGTGGTGCATTACCTTTATAATCTGCCTTCGCTCTGCACAGAGTCGGTAATGTCAAAGCTGAAGTCTCATGCTGTCAAGGCAGGGGTGCTTTTTGAGATAGCACAAGGAATATCCTTAGGAAACTATCTAAGGGTTGGCAGAGGCGAAGAGGCAACAGGTGGAAGATATAAAAAATCCCTTATATCAAATGCCCTCGAGGCAGTCATTGGGGCTATTTATGCAGACGGAGGCATCGAGCAGGCCCAAAAGGCAGTGTTTAGGCTATTCAGGGAAAAAGTAGATAGTCTTATCGAATCAGGAGATTTTTACGACTACAAGACAGAGCTTCAGGAGCTAACGCAGATGAAACTCAATTCCCTGCCTGAATACAGGATTGTTAAAGAAGAGGGCGAGGCGCATAAAAAGGTCTTCACAGTAGAGGTCTGGCTTAACAGGAAGTGCTATGGCAAAGGATTTGGCAAAAGCAAGAAAGAGGCAGAGGCAATTTCAGCTAAACAGGCACTTGAGACATTAAGATAAAAGCTCCTCAGGAATCCTCTATCTGCATAACCAATCTATATAGCTCTGGATATTCATCTTTTATAAATGTGACATCTTCCTTTAAAAGCCTCAACCCCTCTGGCACATGCTTAAGGAAATACCGCTTTCCCTTTGCCATGGATAGAAACCCGTATGCACCCAATGCCTGCATGTGCCTCTGAAGCCTACAGTATAAAAGCCCATGCCTGAAATCCATCTCATTAAAGCCTTCTGCCTTTTTATTCATTCCCATGATGTAATAATCGAGTAGTCTATGCCTCATATCGTCTTTAAGTCTGTGATATGGGTCCCAGAGGATTGATGCCACATCATAGCCTGCTGGTCCAAGCCTTGCACCCTGATAATCAATCACACGGGGGATCATATCTTTAAGCATGATGTTTTGGGACTGAAAATCCCTGTGTATTAGCCTTTTTGGCAAAGAATCCACTTTCAGGGCAAGCCTGTGAAACTCTTCATTAAGAGATGGAGACCTTTCCTCGATGCCTTTTATCCCTACAACGAATCTCTCGATAAAATATCCTGTCTCCCATCTTAGGTGCTCATAATCAAAGACCCTTTCTTTAAGCACTAAACATTCGGAGATGTCTTTGCTACTTATAGAATGAATCTCCATAAGCACATCCATGACCTTTAGGTATATTTTTTCTATGTCTTCATCTCCTCTGGGGCATCTGAGCCAGCTATATAAAGACATATCACCGAGGTCCTCAAAAAGGCAATTATCATCACCAGCTTTAAAGAGCACAGGCACAGGGATAGAGTGTTTACGGAAAAAACTACTTAACCCGATATGCCTGATAAAATCCGGGTCATCGGCACTACACCTCATGAGAACTGCCGATTTTCCGTTCCTTTTAACCCTGTAGTAACATCTCTCAGAGCCACCTATGCCGATTAGTATGGGTTCTTCGGATATGCCAAAAATCTCAGAGTCCTTTAATCCGATTTTAAGGTTAGAGCTTAAAATAGAGTTTTCATACTGCCCTGAATTTATAGTGCTCTCTGGAAGTATAATGCAATTTCTGAGTGTGACACCTTTTTTAACTATTGCGCCACTTTCTATTACGACATATCCATCCATAGTTATGTCTTTACAGCCCTTTGAGCTGTGATGTATATAGACTGTTTCCCCTTCTGTCCTTAAGGCATTGAATACTGCCCCTGAATAAGAAGACGGAGTCCCGATGTCCTTCCAGTAAGAGCCTCTTATATCGAATGTGCCGATTGGCAGACCAGCTTTTATAGCAGAAAGCCATGCATCTACCACACCTGAAGCACCATGTGGGATGAACCTTAAAAACTCAGGGGAATAAACAGAGATACCTGTAAATGTCACCTTTCTCGTTAAGCCTGAAACATCTCCAATACCCTTTAAAAATCCCTCCCTGTCTATGCCAACATTGTTGAATTCAGGGCAATCGCAAACAGCGAGAGTTGCGAGGAAACCTTTACTCAGATGGTATTCAATCAGTGCCAATAGGTCAACCTCAGACATTATGTCTGAGTTGTGAACCAAGAATGTGCCTTGTTTAAGAAATTCCTCTGCATTCTTAAGCGCTCCACCTGTGCCCAAGACAGGCTCCTCGGGAAAGGCTATGACCTTGTCTTTAAAGGGAGAGCTATTTATCCATCTAAAGATAGCCTCTTTCTTATGGTAGAGATTTATCCCTATCATTCCCACAGGCACACTGAGGAGCTTTTCTATGATGAGATGGACAATGGGTTTTCCTAATATTGGAAGGAGTGGCTTTGGGATGCGATTTGTAATGGGCATCAGTCTTTCTCCGATGCCAGCACACAGGATAAATGCCCTTATCTCATTCATAAAGCAGAAATCTTTTTCTTATCTTTCTATGGAATTGAAGGCACTCCTCCTGCCAGTCTTTTTCCATGAGTAGGAGGTCTTTACTGCTTTCTATATCGGGTCTTAGCCTG
The DNA here is from genome assembly GCA_016207905.1 of Nitrospirota bacterium. Taxonomy (NCBI): domain Bacteria; kingdom Pseudomonadati; phylum Nitrospirota; species Nitrospirota bacterium. The sequence continues at coordinate 11,387 of JACQZC010000021.1, forward strand.
TCTTGACCTGCAAGTATATCTATTGGGAGCAAGCGTTTTTCGTACTCATATGGAGGCTTTCTCCATCTAAAATCCTTTGGATAGAGGTCATGAACTGCCTTGATGATTGAAACAGCTGTTTTAAATGGCTTAAATCTATTTCTTTCAGTTACATGAATCTGACAGCCTCCGCAGAGCTTACCCCGATATTTCTGAAATGTAGGCTGAAAATAAAGAGGTCTGAATCTAACCCCCTCGAGCCTGAATGCCTGAAGCCCTCTTATAAGTTCATAAGGCTCTATAAATGGTGCACCGAAGATTTCAAATGGCTTCGTTGTGCCCCTTCCTTCTGAAAGATTAGTTGCCTCAAGAAGGCACATCCCGGGATAAACAGTTGCAGTGTCCAATGTCGGCATATTAGGAGAAGGCATGACCCATGGAAGACCAGTGTTATCAAACCACATGTTTCTCTTCCAGCCCTTCATCCTGATAACATAAAGCTTGAGCGATGGATAAAACCTGTCCTTAAAATAAAGGGCAAGCTCACCTATGGTCATCCCATGGCGTGCTGGAAGTGGGTGTAATCCAACAAAAGAGCCATACTCAGGCTTTAGCATAGTGCCTTCTATATAAAGGCCTCCAATGGGGTTTGGTCTATCAAGCACAACAACGGATTTTTCTTCCTCCATGCATGCCTCCATGCATAAAGCCATTGTCCATATGAATGTGTAATAACGGGAGCCGATGTCCTGAAGGTCTATAACGAGGACATCTATATCTTTAAGCATCTCATGTGTGGGCTTTCTTTTATGTCCATAAAGGCTATATACAGGAAGTCCTGTTTCAGGGTCACGGAAGCCCTTCCACTCAATCATATTATCCTGAGTCTCGCCATAGATTCCATGTTGAGGTCCAAAGAGGGCTTTAAGTTTAACTTTTTTTGAATTCAAGAAAATGTCCACTGCATGCCTTAGCCTACAGTCCACAGATGATGGATTTAGCAGAAGCCCTACGCTTGAGCCTTTTAATGCCTTTGGCAGATGTTTTTCAAATCTATCAAGACCTGTTTTAACCTTCATAAATTGTTTCCATCTCCTTGCTTTAGTTTAATAGGGGGGAGGGGGGGTCTCTTCATAACATATTGATTTTAAATGATTCCTGCTTTAACTTTGCTTTAGTATTAAAGCAAATCAGCCTCCTTATTTCCCCTTTTCATATTCAACCCCTTCTATAAACTATAGTTAGATAATAACACCTCCCAAACCTTTTGTCAAGAAAAAAATGAACTATTGTTTCCATTTTCCCTCTCCCCTTCTGCCTCTTTCCCCCCTCCATCTTCGGATGCTTTAACTTTGCAATAAGCTCCCAGTGGCTTCGGGTGGTCCTTATTGTTTTGTCTAAAGCGGTTTTAACCTCAAAAAGAATTTCCATTGTCTAAAGTTTACCTGATTGCCCTCTATAATCTCAATTGGTTATTGAAAAATTGACTTTTATCCTCTTATCGCTTATGATTTTTGTGAAAATGCAAAAGCAGTATAAAAAATAATGTTGGGCGGATAGGAAATAAATATGAGACAAATATTATTTAAGATGTTACTCCTTTTTTTCGTATCTTTTTTGCTTGTAGGTTCAATCGGATGTGAACGCAGACAAGTAACTCAAGAAGAACTTAACAACGAATTCTATCAGAAAGGGCATAGCGATGGTTTTCAGAAAGGTTACGAAGAAGGTATGAAAGAAGAATACAAACAGATATTCCAAAGAACCTATCCAGGGAGAGAGCCCAGACTTTTGGGGTTTTGGGGCGATGTTCAGCGGGTTCTGGTTTATTTAGGCGCATTTAAAATAATATTTGCTCTGCTTTTTATTATAGGCTATTTACTTGATATTAGTCGTAATGCTTATGAGGGAATCGGAAAGGTATTGATGGGCGGACTAGGCTCAATTATTATCTTTTGGACTGCTAATATATTCGGTTTTTCGGATGAAGTTAGAGGATTTTTGTTGATACCAGCATCAAAAACTATTATGGGTTGGTTAATTTCGGGAATTATTGCAGCAGTCATAACGTATTTATTATTCTTTCTATTTCGCAAATTATTTATGGAACGTCATTATGGACCTCAAATTGAGGCTTGGTGTATTTTTATTTCAAGTGCCTCGCTGACAGTATTGATTCCTGCATTTTTAGCATTTCTTAAAGATACTCCAGATATCAATCGTTATCTTGCATCAGAAATAATTCTCGGAGCCCTTATAGGTGGCATATATTACTTAGCTCGGTTATTTATAATTGAGGCAATTAAACAGCCACCTAACAATCAACTCAAGAAGGACGCGGCATAATCCGCGCCTCTTAGTTGTAGCGTTCAACATCTTCAAAATTCATGACAGGACGCAAAGAACTAAATTATAGTTTCCGCTGAACTGCCCTGTAAATGTCTTAACGGCAGAGATGGGAAGTTCAGGTCTTGTTTCTTGCACTAAAAGATTTCTGAAAAAGGGTCAAGTCTTCATCGGAAAGATGCTTATCGGAAATAAAGAACCCCCTTTTATTCCCTATACACAATGTTCAACATTCACATGGGTTACATTTTAACCTATGGACATGGGTTACACTTTTCTTACTTTGGGTCTGACCTTCCCTTTTCTTAAATCAAGAACTCCAATAGGGTGGAAGCCAAAGCGTATCTCATGGCAAGCCTCATC
>JACQZC010000022.1 GCA_016207905.1 Nitrospirota bacterium
CGGACTCAAAATCTGAGGTCTTTTCAAAATTTCCAGCTATTGCCAGTTCCTGCTCATATGCCTGTTTTGAAATCGTGCAAAGCTGAACCTTTGCCTTCTGGTAATTTGGGTCTAAACTTAGACCACTCAAATATTCCTTAGTAGCGCTGTAATAGCTCCCTGTTTTTAAAAGTTCATCACCTCGTTTTGTTGCCTTATATGCAGGTGAACATCCAAAGAAAAAGGCTGAACAAATTACAAAGAACACCACTGCCCCAAAAATTCTCAAAGGCTTCATATTGCCCTCCTATAAAGCTATAATTTTCCATGGTCTCAATTTGGTTAACCCCCTTTTTTCTCTAACACTTCTACAAAATAAGCTAATTACCACTGACCCCTAAAAATGGCCCCTTATTCTATCCTTATCCTTTCTGTGGATACATACGGCTGATAAGAATATCTAATTACTGCCTCTGTGTTCCTGTCTAACATTATCATAAGTTTTTTGCACGAGGAAGAACTTGATACCCCAAAAGTAGCAAGCCCAGTACCAACCTTTGAGGACCCCAAACATTTTTCATACATATATATCTCTTCTTTATCATCGGCGGACACAGTAGTAGGCGCTCCAAATAATTCAACTACATCAGATTTCGTGCTTTTGCCGTTTATCAGTTTTGCAGTATTCTCCTCGTTTACAGGGTCATCGGGATGGTAGGAATATGTCTTTACTATATCATTCTTATCAAGCATTATCGCAAGCTGTTCACATGCTGTTTCACTTTTAGCAGTAGCACCTCCAGCAAATAGTCCCACTATAGGGATAAAGCTTGCAGCACTAGCTCTTGATTTTGTTTGTGTTTTGCACTGCCCATATACATATATCTTATCATCTCCAGATGTTATAATTGGAGCCATTCCGTAGAGTATTTCTCCGGACGGCATTCCAAACAAAAAGATAACATCAGATTTCGTGCTTTTGCCCTTTATCAACTGGGTAATATTTTCTGTTCTTACCGGGGTGCCATGCGTTTGAACTATTCCCATGCAAGCATAAGTTAACAGAACTATTATGCTTATGCCAAACCGCACCACATTCCTAATTATTTTATCTGCCATTTTGCTGTCCTTTCTGTTGCTTTCTATGTATTATTCCCTCTATTTTGATTTGGTTGTTGGAAAAACTTGACCCTCCCATACTCCGTCAAAGATTATCTGTCAGTTCCCACCCCCCTTAATAGCTATCTATAGCCTATGAGCCAGAACTTGGAGGACAATATCATAAATAGTCTAAGATTGTCAAGAAAAATATAGCCTATTGTCTATTAATTAAATTAGGGTTTTCTTTTATTCTCTATAAATATGGAGACTACCAGACTTCTTAAGACCCTCGGAGACAAAATCAGAACAGTAAGAAAGGCAAAAAAGATTTCACAGGAAAAGCTCGCAGAGCTTTCAGGACTTCATCCAACATATATCAGCGACATTGAAAATGGCAAGGTTAACGCCTCTATATATAGTTATTACATGATAGCGAATGCCTTGGGGACACCCCTCTCAGAGCTTCTAACCCTTCCATCTGATAAAATTAAAAGAAAAACTGAAAATGAAATAGCGGAGATATTAACCCTGCTCCGAGGGTTAAGCAGAAAGAAGCAGGCAATTTTACTGCCTGCCATAAAAGGGCTTATCTCAGGGTTAAGGTCTGCTAAATCTTAAGGAATCTCCATGGAATCAAGTATCTCAAAAACTGCCTTCATAGAGGAAGTCTCGGAAGGAAGCTCAATTATCGGCTTTCCACTAAGGTCATAGTCAAAAATAGCACTGTCTTCAGGAAGAATGCCTGCTACATGAAGACCCAAACCTCTGGCATAGTCAACAAGCTCACCGCCTCCTTCACGAACCCTGTTTATTATAAGTGCCATTTTGCCGATATCGAGCCCAAGCTCATCAACAAGGCTGTTTATTCTTTTTGCAGTCTGTATTCCTCTAACAGTTGGGTCGCTTATAATTAAAAGAAGGTCAACCTTATGTGTTGTTCTTCTTGAGAGATGCTCCATGCCTGCCTCATTGTCAATGACAACATAGGGATATTGCTCTGAAAGCTTATCAGTGTATTTTCTTATGATATTATTTGCCGCACAATAACAGCCCGGTCCTTCGGGCCTTCCCATAACAATGAGGTCAAACCCCTTTGCCTCAATCACCGACTGCTGAACCTGATAATCAAAAAGCCCCTCCATGCTCATACCACCGGAACGGTCTTTGCCTGCCCTTATGGTCTGAAGGGATTCCTCCCTCATTCCGCCAACTGTCTGATGGACACTAACCCCTAATGACTCATTAAGACATGAGTTACTGTCAGCATCAACTGCAAGCACAGGGCTTTTTCTTTTCTCGATGAGGTATCTTACTGTGAGTGCGGCGATTGTGGTCTTACCTGTTCCACCCTTACCAGCCAATGCTATTACGAATGCCATTGTTTATTTTAACATATCACCCTTTTTCTTAGAGAAGACCTTGCACTACCCTAAATTAATAATCTTAACTCCTTTCCCGCGATACAGCTCAAAATGAGAGTCCATTGTATAGATCTCCTTACACCCAGCCTCAAGCAAAGAGCAGAGGATTAAGACATCCAGTCCCGGCATACCTGTAACATGGGCAATATGGCTCGCCTTTAAAGCAATGTCTTTTGTAATCGGAACTACCAATACCGATTTTTCAATATCCTCAATAACCGTTTTCCATCCTTCAAATCTCTTCTGAAGCAGTTTTCTCTGTAGCTCATACAGCACAACAGCGGATGTTACAATTGGCTGATTTTCCCAGACATCTATGGCAGAAGGGTGCTCATTTTGAAGTGCAAAGAAAAAGCCTGTATCAACTCCTGTGAACATCTGCCGCGGTTCTTTCCTTATGAAGTTCTTTCCATTTACCCAGAGGTTTCTTTTCTGTAATCACTTTCAGGACATGTCTGCGGGCATCCTTACTTTCGGATATATCAAGGGATTGTTCAACTGCCTCCCGTATAACTGTTGAAAGGGGAATCTTTTGTATCTTTGATTTCGTTCGCACAGCCTCTAATGTTTCATCGTTCAGATAAATGCTGATATTTGGCATTATGCACCTCCTTGTATTATATTACTAATATAGTATAAGATTTCACAATCTGTCAACTGCAGGGAATCTGACTAAAGCAGGGGCAGGGTCAACACTCTTCACCCCTTCCTCAAAGTCCTTAATCTTGCTATCTCTTCCTGATACCCATAGATATGGGCACCTGCAGAATAGGCATACATTGGCCCGTTTTTAAGCCCTGTCTCTCCTGAGACGAATTGTTTTAAAATCTCGATGCCTCCAAGATTCGTTGGAAACCCTGCCCATAAATCCCATGACCTGAAATATGCACTGACCGTAAGTGTATCAGGCGGTATGACCTTGAAATCGAGGAGTCTCAGGCATGGCGGGTCGAGCTTTCCATCGTTTCCTATGCAGACATCTAAATCTTGAGGGGTTGCTATCTCAATGACTGCCTGATTTGTAAGAGGAGTTTCCTTAAGGATCTCCATAACACGCTCAAGTTGTGTCCCACCTTTTGGCATCTTTGAGTGGATTCTCGATGCATACTTATAAGTCTCGTTTTCAGCAAGCTCAGGGTCCATGAGGTAGTTGGCAAAATAATCCTCTATGTATTCCTGTGCAGTTGGTGGAGGGATGTTTGAGTTAGGAGGCATCTGAGGCACCATGTCATAGTAAGGATGCTCGATATAAACTGCGATTCCTGAATACTGAAGCCGATATTGCTCTTTCTCAAATGAGCCTTTCTGAATCCTCTGCTCATAGGCATGGTCAAAGAGGTTATAGATAAGCTGAAACCAAGCATCGGATATTGTCTTTGCTATGAGGAAAAATGGCTGCACTTATTTAAAGCTTTCGCTTTCCGAAGGGAATATGCCTTTTTCGACATCTTCTTTGTATGCCTTTATAGCATTAAGCGACATCTCTTTCAGATTTACATATCTCTTCACAAACCTTGGCACGAACCTCTCGAATAAGCCTAATATGTCATGTAGGACAAGCACCTGACCATCACAGTGCGGTCCTGCTCCAATGCCAATCGTTGGTATGGTGAGGGTTTCTGTGATTTCCCTTGAAAGCTCTATTGGTATTGCCTCAAGCAAGAGTGCGAATGCACCTGAATCCTCAACCCGCGATGCCTCTTCGAGAAGCCTTTTTTGAGCCTCTTCTGTTTTGCCCTGAACCTTATATCCACCCATTCTGTGTATGGACTGGGGTGTAAGCCCTATGTGTGCCATGACAGGTATATCGGATTTAGTCATAGCCCTTATTTGCTCGACGACCTCTCTGCCTCCTTCTATTTTTACGGCAGATGCCCCTCCTTCTTTAAGAAACCTGCCTGCGTTTCTTACTGCATCGGATATGCCTGTCTGATATGACATGAAAGGCATGTCTCCTATGACCATTGCATTTTTCACTGCCCTTACAACCATCTTTGTATGATATAGCATCTCATCCATCGTAACAGGAAGTGTGTTAGGAAGCCCCTGAATGACCATTCCTAAGGAATCTCCAACCAATATAGCATCCATGCCTGCCTCATCTACAATCTGTGCAAACGGATAGTCATAGGCAGTGAGCATGGTTATCTTTTTTCGCTCCTGCTTTTTCTTTAAGAAATCCTGAACAGTTATTTTTTGCATCGGAGTTAATTATAACATTAAAGGCAGTGAGTTTGGCGGTCCCAACGGGATTCGAACCCGTGTTTTAGCCTTGAGAGGGCCACGTCCTAGGCCTCTAGACGATGGGACCAATTCTCACTGGGGAGAGAGGATTCGAACCCCTATAAGCAGATCCAGAATCTGCCGTGTTGCCTTTACACTACTCCCCAAAATCATTTTGCTATATTTTGAGTTTAATCTCGTAAAAAATGACGCATATGGGATTTTTAAAATCTATCCGCAGGCTAATTTTACCTTTTTTAAATCCCTGCGGTCAATACTTGATAGTCTTTCCCTATTAGCTTAAAATATCCTCAGATGGAGATAAAAAGACTACTTCGGAGAATCAGTAAAAGACTTTTTGATGAATTAACTAAAGAGGTCTTTGTTCCATTTAAGCCATCTGCCCTGCAACTTCCACGGGGCGCAGGCGGAGACAGGACATATCCAATAGATAAAAAGGCAGAGGAGATTATAATCTCAGGGCTTGAGGCATCAGGCATTCCCCTGAGCATACTTTCAGAGGAGGCAGGACTGATAGAGCTTAAGGGCGGTGGAAAGACTGTTCTCATAGACCCGATAGATGGAAGCAGAAATGCAGTGTCTGGAATACCTTTTTACTGCACATCCATTGCAATAGCAGATGGCAACAAGGTTAAGGACATAGAGCTTTCGTATGTAATAAACCTCGTAAACCACGATGAGTTCTGGGCTCAAAAGGGCAAAGGTGCTTTCTTAAACGGTAATCCCATCTGCACGCAGAAAGACGATGAGATGAGGCTTTTAGCCTATGAGGCTCAGGTGCCAGGAAGAGATATTCCGAAAATAATCCCCCTTCTTTCAAAGTTTCATAGGACCCGATGTCTCGGTGCAACTGCACTTGACCTTGCTTATCTTTCAGAAGGAGGCATAAGCATTTTTGTAACTCCATCCCTTTCAAGATGCTTTGACTTTGCAGGCGGATGGCTTCTTGTCAAAGAAGCAGGTGGCATATTCACCGACATCGAAGGCAAAGAGGTCAGCGATATAGAGCTTTCCCTTAAAAAAGCCACCTCGATATTAGCCTCTGGCAATAAGATGCTTCACGAAAAGGCACTGACTGCTCTTAAAAAACCCCTGCTATGAACAAGGTTATTTCCATTAGCCTTTATAAACACGAATCTGGCAGGACTGCATTCAATTACTATAAGGAGGGATGGCACACCATTACATATGGAGAGTTCATGGAAAAGACAACTGCCCTCTCCTCATATCTTATAAATAAAGGGATAAGGAAAGGACAGAAGGTAGCCATAATCTCGGAAAATAGGTATGAATGGTGCTCTGCATTTCTTGCAATAGTTTCCATAGGGGCTATCTCGGTTCCAATAGATGTCAGCCTTACACCGGATGAGATTGATGCAATCCTCATGGACTCAGAGACAAAGCTTATATTCCATAGTGAGCAGGCACAGCCTCCACGAGGATTCGAGCCTACCTTAAATTTCGACTCAAAGGAATTTGCCTTAGTTGTCTCGGCTAAGCCTCCTTTTCCTCATGTAAACGAAGACGACATAGCGGTTTTGGTTTATACATCAGGCACAACAGGCATTCCAAAGGCAGTGATGCTTACTCATAAAAACCTATACTCAGACATAGATGCCCTTATAAAGGCAGGGGTTATAGATAAAGCTGACAATGTGCTTTCAGCCCTTCCCCTTCATCATACATATGCCCTTATGTGCACATTCCTTCTGCCTATATCTCTTGGAGCAGAGATAACTTATCCAAGAAGTCTTAAAGGCCCCGAGCTTGTCTCCGATATAAAGGAAAAAGCAGTCACTATATTTATCTCAGTGCCGAGGATGCTTGAGCTTATAAGGCAGAGGCTTATGGAGAGGCTTCGGAAACAGGCATTCCCTATTAAATGGCTTTTGATTTCGGCTTTTTGGCTTTTTAGCAGGCTAAGAAGAACATGGGATATTAATATAGGTAAGGTTATCTTTAGTCCTGTTCACAGGGCATTTGGAAGGCAATTGAAGTTCATAGCATCTGGCGGGGCAAGGCTTGAGCCTGAGGTAATGAAAGACCTCGAGGCATTGGGCTTTACTATACTTGAAGGCTACGGTCTTACAGAGACATCTCCTGTAGTGACATTTAACCCGTCCCAAAGGAGAAAGCCCGGCTCAGTAGGAAAACCCCTTTCATCTGTTGAGATAAAGATAATAAACCCCACATCTCAAGGTGAAGGAGAGGTTGCCATAAAATGCCCTATGCTCATGAAAGGCTATTATAAAAACCAGAAGGCAACCGATAGTGTCATTAAAGACGGCTTCTTACTGAGCGGAGACCTCGGCTATTTAGACACAGAAGGCTATCTTTTCCTTACAGGACGTAAAAAAGATCTGATAGTCCTTTCATCAGGGAAGAATGTTTATCCAGAGGAGGTTGAAAGGCAATATAGCAGTATCTCCCTTATTAAGGAGCTCTGCGTTATGGCAGATGCAGGCAGACTAAAAGCAATTATAGTGCCTGATATGGAATATGCAAAAAAGGAGCAGATTGGTAATATAAATGAGGCATTAAGATGGCAGATTAATATGGTCTCACAGAAACTCCCTCCTCATATGAGGCTCCTTGGATACACCCTTTATCCTCAAGCACTTCCAAAAACACCAATTGGCAAATTAAGAAGGTTCATGATAAAAGACCTTTTAAAAGCAAAACTACCCATGCCTGAGGAGGACAGGACACTCACACAGGATGAAACAGGCAGAAAGGTCATCGAATGCCTTATGCCTCTTCTCGAGGAGAGGAGATATGTTCAATCAAAAGACAATCTCGAGCTTGACCTTGGATTAGATTCCCTTAAGAGGCTTGAGCTTATCGTCTCTTTGGAGAAGGCATTGTCAATGAAACTTCCAGAGACCCTTGCCTCAGAGGTCCAGACAGTCCAAGAGCTAACGGAAAAATTACGCTCTCTTAAGGCAATTCCCTCTCTATGGCAGGAAGCACCGACCCTTGACCTCCTAAAAGCAATTATCGAAAAAGAGCCAGACTATGAAGAGAAAAAGAAGGCTGGATTTAAAAGAACTGCCTTTGAATGGCCCCTTACAGCACTTACTGCAAGCATCGTAAAAATCCTCTTCAAGATATTCTTCAGGCTTAAGATTAAGGGAATCGAAAACCTTCCTGCAATGCCTTTCATCATAGCATCGAACCACACAAGCTATCTCGATGGCTTTGCCATCGTAGGAGGCATTCCGCTTAAGATTTTAAAAAACCTTTACATTCAGGGCTACCAGAGATACTTTAGGGGAAAACTAACCTCTGTCTTTGCAAGGCTTAGCCATGTAATACTCATAGACCCTGAGACTTATCTTAGTAAGGCAGTCCAGCTTTCAGCATATGCCTTAAAAAAAGGCGGATGCCTCCTTATATTTCCTGAAGGAGGAAGGTCATTTGATGGAGAGCTTATGCCATTTAAAAAAGGCATAGGGATTCTTTCGGTTTTACTTAATGTGCCGGTTGTTCCTTTAAAGGTAAGTGGCACATTCAAGATACTTCCAAGAGGTGCAAGGATTCCAAGATGGGGCAGGATAACCCTTACATTCGGCAAACCCATCATGCCGCTTGAGGTTGATTTATCCAAAAGACCAGAGGGGATGGATGAATATCAGTTTTTTTCCGATATGCTGAGAGATATAATAGAAAGGACTTAGGTTTTACTCCGAGACTGCTCATAACAAATGCCTCGGGGTGATTTAAAAGTGTGAAGGGGCGACTAAAGTCGCCCCTTCTAAAAAAAGTATTACTTTTTCTCCTTCCTTAATGCCTCTGCCTCATCCTTTATCTTTTGGAGTGTTTCTTTCAGCGGAGCCCAGCCATACCAGTGCATATAGTCAGGGTTCATGTGGAATGCACCCTGAAATGCCCTCATCCTGTATTCGAGGAACATGAGATAAAGGTCCTGCTCTATAGAGGTTTTTGCCTCATAGAACTGTAAAAGGTCAGGTGCAACAGTCCATGTATCAGGCTTCTTAAGCACCCCGTCTTTATAAAGCCCCTGCACCTCTCTTATAGCGTTTGCAAAAACTAAATCAGCATCCCTTATAATCATATCACCTGCCTCAAGCTGTGCCTTTGCATATCCCGCACCATGACAGCCACTACAGACCTTGAGCATCTTTTCTCTTTCCTTTGCGAACTCCTCTTTTGTAAGCCTTGCGACCTTGCCTGCCTTTACAACCTCAAGTCTTTCTGTTGGGTTTCCTTTATCGTCGAGCACACCTAATGCCTGAAGGATGGTAACCCTGTCATTAAGCCAGCCTTTGTCCTCCTCTGGAAGCCTGAGTGCAAGAAAACCCCATGCAGTCATAACGGCATGGTCTCCACCGGGCATATGGCATGTCTGACATGTAGGTGCCCTTTTGCTTTTACTGCCTTCTATCTGCCAGATTGTGCCGTGCTTTGATGTTGACCACATCTCCCATTGTGGATGGTCAAAGCCCATATGGCAGGTCTGACATGCCCTCGGGTCAAGTGCCTCTGCCTTCTTAAACGCATGTCTCGTATGGCAGGAATCGCACTGGGCATTTCCATAACGGTAACTATGTCTTTCAGGTTCAGGCTTTATGCCAACCTTGTGGCATCCTGAGCATCCCTTGTAGCCTGTGCCAACGACTGCCTTTGGCTGTTGGGTCCACATAGGCATTGAAATGGCTGCTATCCATGCCAGATGATGCTTTCCTTCCTTAAATTGTCCTGCCTGCTTTGAATGACAGCCTTCGCATGTCTCAGGAGTGGGCATTTTTGCCCGATGAGCATCATCCATCTTGCTATGCTCATTGCCATGACATGTCGAACAATCAATCCCTGCCTTTGACATCTTTCCTTCGAGATGCTGTTTCACAATGCCGGGTGTGACCTTCTTATGGCATTCGATACATACGCTTTTTGCAGTTCCTGCCTGGGCTATGCCTAATAGGGCAAGGACAAACCCGATTGTTATAAAAATCTTTAGATACCTCATAAACTCCTCCTTTTAATCATACTTTTAAAAATCTGATTTCTGTTAACTGTAATCCTCCTTTCCTGCTCAAACTTACCTCCTCTAAGCTAAAGCCTCCAGACTTAATTAAAGTAAATATTCACACATTAAACTATGATTTAAATCATATTACATACCAGTAGGTTTGTAAATCTGTTTTCTGTGTTAAAATGAAGCTGATAAAAAGGGAGCTTGACGCTATTGGGATAATGATTAAAGGAAAGGTCATCTCCATAAATATAAGCAAAGCTAAGGGAATGCGCAAGAGCCCTGTGAGTGAGGTAACTATACTTCCTGACTTTGGCATCCAAGGCGATGCCCATGCAGGAGGAGACCCTAAAAGGCAGGTAAGTCTTCTTGCTTTAGAAAGCATAAAGAAGATGAATGACCTTGGGCTTAATGTATCTGCAGGGGATTTTGCCGAAAACATAACCACTGAGGGCATAGACCTCCTTAAGCTTTCAGTCGGAACAAAAATGCTTATAGGCGATATTGAGGCAGAGGTAACTCAGATAGGAAAAGAATGCCATAGAAGATGCTCTATCTATTATCAGGCAGGTGACTGTATTATGCCAAAAGAGGGAATATTCGTTAAGATATTTAAAGGAGGAAGCCTAAAAGTAGGGAGTAGGATAAGGATAAAATGACTGCCGCTATACTTACATTAAGCGATAAAGGCTCAAAGGGTAAGAGAATGGATGAAAGTGGCCCCATAATCAGGAATATGCTTAAAGGCATTGGGTTTGAGGTCAAACACTATAAGATTCTTCCTGATGAAAGAAACCTGATAAAGAATGCCCTTATTAAGTATTCAAAAAAGGTAAGTCTTATCATAACAACAGGAGGCACAGGCTTGAGCCCAAGAGATGTAACGCCAGAGGCAACCAAAGAGGTTATAGATAAAGAAGTCCCTGGCATTTCTGAGGCAATAAGGCTTTACGGAGTCAAAAAGACTAAAAGGGCAATGCTTTCAAGAGGGGTGGCAGGCATAAGGGATAAGACCCTGATAATAAATCTTCCTGGCTCTCCAAAGGCAGTCAAAGAAGGCATGACCGCTATCATAGATGTTATCCCTCATGCAGTTGAGAAACTGAGGGGAAGTTGCATCGAGTGTGCAAGATGAAAGATATATCCTATTCTTTAACATTCCTTTCAGGTGTGTTGTCTTTTCTTTCGCCCTGTGTCTTACCCCTCGTTCCATCATATGTCTCATATATAACAGGCGTGTCTTTCGAGGAACTCACAAGAGGACAGAACCGCCAGAGGATAAGAAGGCTTACTATTAAGAATTCCCTTGCCTTTATAGCAGGCTTCTCTATGGTATTCATTCTGCTTGGAGCATCCACCTCACTCATAGGTCAACTGCTTTATGATTATCAGGACTACTTAAGGATAGCAGGTGGCATTCTCATAATCGTGTTTGGGCTTTTTATAGCAGGCTTTCTAAGGCTTGATTTTCTAATGAAGGAAAAGAAGTTTCACATACATGGAAGACCCATGGGCTATATAGGCTCATTTCTCATAGGCATGACCTTTGCAATAGGCTGGACTCCATGCGTAGGGCCAATATTGGGCTCGATACTGCTTTATTCAGGAACAAAGGGCTCGGCAGTATATGGCATCAAACTTCTTACGGTCTATTCGCTTGGTCTTGCTATCCCTTTTTTCATGTCATCGCTTGCCATTAACACCTTTTTAAGCCATACAAAGGTCTTCTATAAGTTCATGAGGGCAATAATGATTCTAAGTGGCATTGTCCTTATAATCTTCGGGATAATCCTGATTACAGACAGGATAGGTGTTCTTATGTCACTTTTTCCTGATATTGGAGTAGAATTTTAGCCATGGAAAAGTTTCTAACAGTGTGCCCATATTGTGGATGTGGATGTGGTATCTATCTTCATGTGGAGGGCAGAAGGATTACAGGTGTTTCTTCAAGCAGAAACCATCCTGTCAACAGAGGCAGTCTCTGCGTTAAAGGCTGGAACTCCTATGAATTCGTCCAACACCCTGAAAGGCTTCGTTATCCAATGATTAGGGAAAATGGCTCTCTGAGAAGGGCGTCATGGAAGGAAGCCTTAGGGACAGTGGCTGAAAGACTCAATCGCATAAAGAAGACCTCTCAAGCAGAGTCAATCGGAATCCTGAGTTCTGCAAAATGCACTAATGAAGAAAACTACCTCATGATGAAATTTGCAAGGGCAGGGGTTGGCACAAACAACATAGATCACTGTGCAAGGCTCTGCCACTCCGCAACATTAGGCGGACTTTCGGTTGCATTCGGAGCAGGTGCAATGACGAACTCCATAAGCGAGATAAGGGATGCACGCGTCATATTCGTTATTGGCTCAAATGTCACAGAGCAGTATCCAATGGTTGGGCGACACATGCTCGATGCAGTTGACAGGGGTGCAACCCTTATAGTGGCTGACCCGAGAAGGACACAGATAGCAGAGTTGAGCCATCTTCATCTCAGGCATAGATGTGGAACGGATGTTGCACTTTTGCTTGGCATCATGAATGTCATTATCGAGGAAGGTCATGTCGAAAGGGAGTTCGTAAGGAGAAGGACCGAGAATTTCGATGCCTTCGAGGCACTCCTTAATAGTTATCCGCCTGAGACTGCCGAAAGGATTACAGGCGTTAGTGCAACCGATATAAGACGGACGGCAAGGATTTATGCCACTGAAAGGCGCTCCATGCTTTTTTACTCGATGGGCATAACACAGCACATAACAGGCAGTGACAATGTCAGGGCATGCGCTGACATTGTAATGCTAACCGGACATATCGGTCTTCCGATGTCTGGGCTTAATCCCCTCAGGGGTCAGAACAATGTTCAGGGTGCATGCGATATGGGTGCACTGCCTGATTTCTATTCAGGGTATCAGCCTGTCTCTGACATAAAGGCAAGGAGAAAGTTCGAAAGGGCATGGAGGAGGAAACTGCCTGAAACTCAGGGGCTTACGCTAATGGAGATGCTTAATGGAAATGTAAAGGCAATGCTTATAATGGGAGAAAACCCCGCACTTTCAGACCCTGACCTGAGCCATACGAGGCATCGCTTCGAAGAATTAGAATTTTTGGCTGTGCAGGATATTTTCTTTTCAGAGACATGCACATATGCAGATGTCATCTTGCCATCGGCATCGTTTGCCGAAAAAACAGGCACATTCACAAACACAGAAAGAAGGATTCAGCTCCTGAGAAAAGCAATTGAGCCTCCGGGAGAGGCAATGCCTGACTGGCAGATTATATGCGAGCTTTCAGGGCTTATGGGCTATGGGATGCACTACAGGGACACCTATGAGATAATGGAGGAGATTGCACTTCTTACCCCATCTTATGGAGGCATAAGGCATCACAGGCTCGAAGGAGGATTTGGCATTCAGTGGCCATGCCCAGACATCTCACATTTAGGCACAGCTTATCTACATAGGAAAAAATTCGCAAGAGGACTTGGCTCTTTCATAACAGTTGGCTATAAGCCTCCGTCTGAGGTTCCTGATGCCCAATACCCGTTTTTGCTTACAACAGGAAGGCTCTCTTTTCAGTATCACACAGGCACGATGTCAAGAAGGACATGTGTCCTAGAAAGGGATGAGCCTATCTGTAAGATAGAGATAAACCCAGAGGATGCCCTGACAATAGGCATAAAGGATAAATCTCCTGTTAAAGTGTCTTCGAGAAGGGCAGAGATAAAAGCCTTTGCAGAGCTCACTGAGAGGGTCCCTAAAGGAACGGTCTTTATACCCTTTCACTTCAGGGAGTCAGCAGGGAACCTTCTTACGAGCCCGGCATTAGACCCATGTGCAAAGATACCTGAGCTTAAGGTGTGTGCAGTAAAGGTGGAGGCATCCGATGAGCATCATTAAGAATCGTATACTTGAGAAGAACTATCTTTCTTACTGGTTAAGACAGCTAAGAAACAATATGAGGCTTATTGCACCCCTTAGGCAAGGGGGAGAGGATATCGTGTTTACTGAAATCCAAAACATACATGAGATAGCTCTTGACTGCCCTACATCCCTTCCCTCGCCAAAGGAGTTTCTTTTTCCGCAGTTTGAGCCTTTTCTAAGGAAAACAGGCTCAGGTATTTCAGACCTCAAAGACAGCTCAAAGAGGGTAATATTCGGAGTAAGGAGCTGTGATGTCTCGGCAGTGAACATTCTTGACAGGTTTTTCCTCAGAGGCTTTAAAGACCCTTATTATGCCTCAAGAAGGGAAAACACCTTTTTTATCTCCATAGTCTGTGGCAAACCGGATGAGACATGTTTCTGTTCGGGCTTAGGCACAGGTCCTTATTTAAAGAAGGGATTTGATATACAGCTTTATGACCTCGGAGACAGATACCTTGTGCAGTCAGGCTCCAATGAGGCAGAGCACTGGCTTAACCGTTATTCATTCCTTATGAGAAACCCTGACAAGACAGACCTCGAGGACCTCTTTGAGATAGAGCTGAGCTCAAAGGCAATGTTTCAGAAAAGAATAAGCCTTGGCTCGGCAAGACAGGCGATACTTTCAGGAAATGTAAAAGATGACTTCTGGCAGAAGGTAACGGACAGGTGCTTTGAGTGCGGTGGGTGTGTGTATGAATGCCCTCTATGCACATGCTTTACAGTCATAGACAGGACATATGAAGATGAGATTGTGGAAAGGGCAAGGCTCTGGGATTCGTGCTTATTTAAAGGCTTCACAAGGCTCGCAGGAGGCATCATCCCAGGAGATAAAAGGCTTTTGAGGACAAAAAGATGGTTTTTCCATAAGCTCATCCACTACCCTGAGACATTGGGCGCCTATGGATGTGTTGGTTGCGGAAGATGCACCATTACCTGCCCTGCAAGTATAGACATGGCAAGTGTCCTTATAAATATGAAAGAAGAGATAAGTTGACACGGAAAAATAACATATATATGCCCTCTGAGGCAGTTATCGAGGAGGTTATCTCCCTCACTAAAGATGTTAACCTCTATACTATGAGGACAAAAAAACCCTTCTCATGGAAGTCAGGACAGTTCTTCATGGTATCCCTCTTTGGCTATGGAGAGGTGCCAATATCAGTGACATCCTCCATGGATGAGCCACTTAAGTTCTGCATTAGAAAAGTTGGATATGTAACAGCCGCGATTCATGAAATGAAGGCAGGCGAGAGTGTAGGAATCCGAGGCCCTTATGGAAATGGATTCCCACTCGATATCTCTAAAAACAAAGATGTCATTCTGATGGCAGGAGGTCTGGGCATAGCGCCTATAAGAGCACTTATATATGAGATTATAAAAAACAGAAAGAACTATAGAAATGTCTTTCTTGTTTATGGCTCGAAAACACCCGATGATATAATCTATAAATCGGAGACCGAGGTTTGGGCAAAATCCATGAAGGTTATCCTTACGGTTGACAGAAAAAACGACAAATGGACTGGCAGAGTAGGAGTAGTTACAGGGCATCTGGATAAGGTAGATGTCGATTTCCCGAATGCCACTTCTTATATATGTGGTCCTCATTTAATGATAGAGGCTGGATTAAAAAGCCTTTCTGAAAAGGGCATTCCTCCTGAAAAAATCGTTACCACATTGGAGGCACACATGAAGTGCGGAGTTGGCAAGTGCGGACACTGCTATATGAAAGAAAAATACATATGCACAGAAGGCCCTGTGTTTACTATGAAGGAGCTTTCCCCTGATTTTATCTAAAATCTATCAAAATCTAAAATTATTTTCCGCTTGACAAACTTATCCCGCTGTGATACATTGAAAAATAAGCACAGTTTGTGCTATAGTTAAAAATAGATTAATTCAGATAAGGAGGTATGTGTGATAATGCAATCAAACAAGGTGCAAATCATTGGTCAATTGGAAGAATTCGTCAAAAAGTCTGAGAAGCTCGGTAAGTATCCGAGCAGTACAGCCATGAGTATGCTTTCAGTGTTAAAAATTGTTGCAGAGGGGCTTACAGATGATGAACCGTCAGACCTGGATTATATTACGGAACACCTTGAGGAAATCTTTCACAGGCAAATGAATCACTTGCAGCTTTCCCAAGCATCGCTAGGGACTTATATTTCCAGGGTACGGCGAATTATCAGTGATTTCAAAACATATGGGCAGAATATAAAAGCATTCCATGCATGGAAGCCCAAATTGGTTCAACGAGTTGCTAAAAGAACTCAGTCAGAAGCTTTGAGCACTGTTCCTTCAATGCCTTTGCCCCAGCAAATTAGTAGCACTCAGAAAAATATGAGAACCCTGGTGTGGTCGTTGAGACCTGACCTTGTTATCCAAATTCAACTTCCAGTAGATTTGAATAAGAATGATGTGACCCGCCTAAAAAAGCTCCTTGATTTAGAGGTTGAGCTTACACCGAGCAAAGAGGACGAAACAGGAGGCTAAGAGGGATACTTATGAAGGTAAAAGGTGAAGGTGAAAGTTTTTTAGATGTTGATGTATCTTCATTATCGCATGAGCATTTAGTTGAGGTCATTAAACAGCTGGAAGGTAGTGCTCATATAACATTAAGAAAGAAGGCTCAAAAAGAACTTGTTAAGAGGCTCAAAGCTAAAGGATTTAGCAATAAAAGAATTGCTATGCTCCTTGTAAGCAATATTTACGGTAAAAGAAAAAGATTAGCTATAATTGAAGATTGGGCAGAAGCTTTAGAGATATCTGAAAATGAATTTATAAAACTTATTAGTGGGTAACAGTTTCACGGACACGTGGGGTAGATTTCTTTTCTTTTTCTTCAGCTTCCATTAAAGCCTTTAGTAATTTTTCAGCTGGTTGGACAATAATTTCTTGATAGTAATTATATTTGAGAGGGAGCTTTTTTGAGCTTATACTTCTTTTCTTTTTTACATTCTTCATATAGACCCTGCTATCTTCTCCTCTCCTTTCCCTTGCCCCTTCTGGCTCTGAGGATGCCCGCCAGTCAAGAGACCATCTTATTTATACCATACCATAGTTAGGCAAATAAGTAAATATGTCCATAATCCGATGCAATCTCTTGGTTATGGATTATGCTGAAAGGCATAGGATAAAACTCTCTCTATTAAGCCTGTAATCCTGTTAGTCATTATATCCCCAAAGCGAAGGCCCCTTTGATTTTATATTCTTCACATATGCCCAGACCTCCTGCCTGTATGCCTTATGAAGAAGTTTCGTAATCTCTCCAACACTATATTTTTTTTCATTCACCTCCGAGACAGGCATCACCTCCATTGTGGAATTTGTAAGGAAGACCTCATCCGAAGAATAAAGCTCCTCTTTAGGAAACTCACCCTCTTTTATCCTGATTGCCTCCTTAAGTGCAAGCTCTATGACGATTCCCCTTGTAATGCCATCTAAGATTCCACATTCAACCGATGGTGTGCAAAGTATGCCATTTTTAAGGAAAAACACATTGCTTATCGTGCCTTCTGCGAGCATGCCATCTTTATTAAGCATCAGTGCCTCGTATGCATTATTTTTTATAGCTTCTATCTTAGCCATTATGTTATTCAGGAAGTTCAGGGATTTAATCTGAGGGTTAAGTGCCTCCTTTAGGTTTCTCCTTGTCTTTGGGATTATTATCCTGATGCCTTTTTCATAGAATGCCTTTGGGTATTCCCTGAAAGGCTCTGCGATTATAACGAGGGTTGGTGTTGGGCATAGCTCGGGGTCAAGGCCTAAGGCTCCATGCCCCCTCGAGACAGTCAGCCTGACATAGGCATCCGTAAGGTTATTTGCAGAAAGGGTCTCATAAATCTTATTCTTCAGAGAGTCTGAATCATCCGGGATTGTAATGCCTATCGTATCTCCTGAGCGATAAAGCCTCCTTATATGCTCATCCAACATGAAGACCACTCTGTCATAGACCCTCATTGTCTCATAAATGCCGTCTCCATAGAGAAACCCATGGTCAAAAACAGACACCACTGCCTCATGCCTTGGCACAACCTTATCGTTCAGATACACATACATGAATAAATTATATCATTAAACCATTTTACTGTCCCGCCAAAATGATAATGTCCTAAATAAAAATCGTTGCCATCTCCCTTTTTTATATGTTCAATTTCATTTCCCTAAGTGCTTGAATTATCTTCATTTTTATCGTTAGAGCATTCAATCATGTTCATTTTGTTCAAATAAGCTGTTTTGTCATCTATAGCATAAGCCTTGAACTTTAGCCTTTTTTCTTTTGAGATTTTTTTATTCATAGTTTGACCTTCTCATGAAAATATACACACCCAAGATAAAAAAGTCCTCTAAAGTAGTTTAGAGAAGTAGTTTAGAGAAACTGTTTCGCCCTGACGAGCCTTTGTCATTCCGACTTGTTCGGAATCCTTCTCCTCCCCTGTCATTGCGAGGGCTTTGCCCGAAGCAATCTCAGCCTGTCATTCTGAATCCTGTCCTGAACTTGTTTCATGGATTATTTCAGAATCTCTTGAGACCCGGAATTAAGTTCAGGGTGACAAAAATGGGGTTTTTAGACAGGCTCCACATCCCATATTTTGATTTGGCAAGAATAGGACATTTCTAATTTGGCTTGATGAGGCAATTCGGTTTCTTGACTTATACCGGCTAATCTGCTTTAATAGACTCAGTACGGGTGCCCTTCGGGGCGTGATAGGGAATCCCGTTAGAGTCGGGAGCGGGCCCGCCGCTGTAACCGGGGACGAAACTCCTACCGGCCACTGTCCTGTGTGGATGGGAAGGCAGGGGAAGTAGAACGAGCCGGAAGCCAGAAGACCTGCCTGTACGCCATGCAATGCGCATGGCTGGTTGCTGGAGCACTGTGCTCCGGCGAAACCGGGCGGACTTTTTCAGAAAAAGTTCCGCTTCGGCAGCCTCCGCGTGGAAAACAGAGGACGGGGATCAAGTAAATCAGGGTGCAGTCCCCGGCGGCAGAAATGCCGCCGGGGACTTTTTATTTGGAGGCGAAAGAGTTAGATTGGATGCGAAAGAGTTAGATCTGTCGGGCGGGGCTTTAATGGTGCAGGGCACATGCTCGGGGGCTGGAAAGAGCCTCCTTGTGGCAGGGCTCGCGCGGATACTGGCCGACGAGGGCATAAGCGTTGCCCCCTTCAAGTCCCAGAACATGTCCCTTAACTCCTTCATCACCTCCGAGGGCGCCGAAATCGGCAGGGCGCAGGCCCTTCAGGCCGAGGCTGCAAGGATAGAACCCACCTCTGACATGAACCCGATACTTCTTAAGGCCACGGGCGAAAGCGGTTGCCAGGTCGTCATAGGCGGCAGGGTACATTCGAACATGACCGCAAGGGAGTACTACACCTTCAGGGACAAGGCATGGAAGTACGTCGAGGCAGCATACGCGAGGCTCAGCAGCAGGTACGACCTCATACTTATAGAGGGCGCTGGGAGCCCCGCAGAGATAAACCTCCGGGAGGAGGAGATAGTCAACATGCGGGTGGCAAGGCATGCCCGTTGCCCGGTGCTCCTTGTGGGCGACATAGAAAGGGGTGGGGTCTTCGCCTCGTTCTACGGCACAGTGGGCCTCCTGGACGGCGACGCTGAATACATCAAGGGCTTCGTGATAAATAAGTTCCGGGGCGACAAGGACATACTCACCCCTGGGATAGACTTTGTCCGGGAGAAGACAGGAATTCCGGTGGTGGGCGTGATTCCATATATAAGCGGGGTGGGACTCGACGAAGAGGACGGCCTTTCGCTCTCGACCATCGGATGTTCCCCCGGGGGGCAGAGCATCAGGGTCGTTGCGGTCAGGCTGAACCGCATCTCAAACTTCACGGACCTCGCCCCCTTCAGATATGAGCCGGATGTAGAACTGATAATATCGAACAACCGGAGCGACATCGAAAACGCCGACATCCTCGTGATCCCGGGCTCAAAAAATACCGTAAGTGACCTCGTAGCCCTTAACGAAAGCGGCGTGGCCCGGAATATCAGGAACGCGGCGGCTAAGGGCATGCCTGTCGTTGGCCTATGCGGCGGGTACCAGATGCTCGGAAGGAGGATCTCTGATCCTCTGGGTGTTGAGGTCCCGAAGGGAGAGATGGAGGGGCTTGGCCTCCTTGATGTAGAGACCGAGCTTCAGGGCGAGAAGATTACGTCGCAGACCATTGCCGAGACTTCCCTTTTCGGCTGCGGCGATAAGCTTCGCGGCTACGAGATACACATGGGCAGGACGACCGGGGACACGGGGTTATTCAAATTCCGCCGCCTGCTATCGGGCGAGTCCGTTGGCGACGGCTCGATGAAGGGCAACGTCTGGGGGACGTATCTTCACGGCATCTTCGACAACGACGGCTTCAGGGCCGCCGTGCTCAACGAGATAAGGAGTAAAAAAGGGATGCCCCTGCCCAATGAGCAGGTGGAGTACTCAATGATCAGGGAGGAAAACCTGAACCGCTGGGCCGCGTGCCTCAGGAAGCACATCGACATGGATTTCATATGGGGGCTCCTGTGCTGAGCCCGATAGAGCTTCTGCTGGCTTTTTCCCTGGACGCCGTTGTGGGCGATCCGAAGTGGCTGCCGCACCCTGTGCGGCTAATCGGGAAGGCTGTAGAGAAGGGCGAGGAGTTATTGCGGAATAAAATGGACGGGAAGGCTGGAGGCGTGGTGCTTGCGGCAGGGATAGTAGTTACAACGTTTGTCGTCATGCACTTCCTGGTTCTTTTGCTGAGAGCGCCCTCAAGCGGATATATGAAGCTTATTGGCTCAATGGCCGTTGTCTTTCTTGCCTCCACCACGCTTGCCCTAATGGGGCTCATCGGCTCGGTGCGCGACGTTTACATGGCCGGCAACATTGAGGAGGCGAGACTCAGGCTCTCACACATAGTGGGACGTGACACCGGGGACCTCGGCGAGGACGGGGTGCGCAGGGCGGCCATCGAGACCCTTGCCGAGAACACATCCGACGGCGTGGTAGCACCGCTATTCTACCTCGCTCTTGGAGGCGTGCCCCTCGCCATGGCGTACAAGGCTGTGAACACGCTCGACTCGATGGTGGGCTACAGGAATGAGCGATACATGGAGTTCGGCTGGGCCTCGGCGAGGCTGGACGACCTCCTGAATTACATCCCCGCCCGTCTTACGGGGCTTTTGATAGTCGCGGCGGTATTTGTGCTTTCCGGTTTCAGCAAAGAGGAGGCCCTGCGTGCCTTCAAGGTGATGCTCAGCGACGGGCGCAAACATACGAGCCCCAATGCCGGCTATCCCGAGGCGGCGATGGCCGGGGCACTGAACGTGCGCCTCGGCGGCCCTTCGACCTATGGCGGAAATTTGATAGAAAAGCCCCTGATATTCGCCACGGGCAGTGCGGACTACGGCAGCGCGGGGCCATATGCTCTCAAGATAACTTTTGCCGCCTCGGCCCTTGGCGTTTTCGCGGCCGCTTGCGGCCTTCTCTGGTGGGGAGCATGAGCCACGGCGGCGATGTGTACAGGATTGCCGAACGGCTTGGCGTTCCCGAAAGAAGGGTGATGGATTTCAGCGCGTCGATAAATCCGCTTGGGATGCCTAAGTCCTCAATCAAGGAGATAAAGAAAGCGATGAGCTCTCTCGGAAACTATCCGGACCTCGATGCCGGTATCTTTGCCTTGAAGGTGAGCGACCGCTTCGGCCTTGAGCCAGGGCGCGTGCTCGTTGGAAACGGAAGCACCGAGCTCATCTATCTCATCCTCCGCGCGCTCAGTCCGCACAGGGTCCTCGTCACCTCCCCGGCATTTTCCGAATATGAGCGGGCCTCGCGGGCGGCTGGGGCGAAGGTCTTTTTCCTTAAGGTCAAAAGAAAAAACGGCTATAGGATAGAGCCCTGTGAGTACATAAATGCTATGAAGGGAGCCGACCTCGCGTTCCTGTGCAACCCCAACAACCCCACGGGCGATGTGCTGGAGCGCGATGAAGTCATGGAGGTTGCCAAAAGCGCCCGGAGGGAAAAGTGTCTTCTTGTCGTGGACGAGGCTTTTATCGACTTCGTGCCCGGGGCCTCGGTGCTCGGGGTAAGGGACAACCCCTATCTGATAGTGCTTCGTTCCATGACAAAATTTTACGCCATGGCGGGCTTGAGGCTTGGTTTCGGATACTTCCCGGCGGGGGTTGCCGGAAGGTTAAGGGCGTTCAAGGAGCCCTGGAGCGTAAACACACTGGCCGAGCGCGCGGGGGCCGCCGCGCTGGACGACACCAAACATGCACGCATGACCTTTGAACTCATGGATGCCGAGAAACGTTACCTTGAAAAACGGTTGGGCAAAATTGGGCTCAAGTACTATCCTTCGCGGGTGAACTTCTATCTGATTGAGACCGGCAGGGCCAATGAAGTCGTCTCGGGTTTGTTAGATAAGCGGTTGCTCGTCAGGGACTGCTCGAATTTCAGGGGCTTGGGAAATGGGCACATCCGGATCGCAGTGAGGTCGAGAAGGGATAATGCGATGCTTCTGAACGGGCTTTCAGATGTGCTTTGATGCGAAGGAAGGCTTCCCCCAATGCTGCCCAAGGGAAGTCAAGACTGATAGGCATTCAGAAACAATAGGGACAAGTACATTTTTGAAGGCACTAACTTTTAAACCTTCTCAAACGGCATCATAAATTGTCTCCCCCTGAAAAAGTCTGCCCTTCTGAGTTAAAATCTTATATGGGTGATTTCAAACTCACAACTTCATTTACCCCAAAGGGAGACCAGACAAAGGCAATAAAAAGCCTTACGGAAGGTATAAGAAAGGGTATCGGGCATCAGGTTCTGCTTGGAGTTACAGGCTCTGGAAAGACATTCACCATAGCCAATGTCATTGCAAATGTGAATATGCCAGCCTTGGTAATAGCCCATAACAAGACCCTTGCCGCACAGCTTTATGGCGAGTTCAAAGAGCTTTTCCCTGAAAACAGGGTTGAGTTCTTCGTAAGCTACTACGACTACTACCAGCCCGAGGCATATATTCCCCAGACCGACACATATATAGAGAAAGACGCACTCATAAACGACGACATAGACAGGATGAGACATTCTGCAACAATGTCTACACTTGAAAGAAAAGACACAATAGTTGTTGCCTCTGTGTCATGTATATACGGTATTGGCTCTCCACAGGACTATATGGACATGCATCTTCACCTTGAGGAGGGCATGCACACAAAAAGAGATGACATCCTAAGAAGGCTCGTTGAGATGCAGTATGAAAGAACAGATTCTGACCTCAAAAGAGGGACATTCAGGGTAAGGGGTGATATCGTGGAGGTCTTCCCTTCGTTTTCCTCTGACAGATGTATTAGAGTCGACTTCTTCGGAGATGACATAGATAGCCTAAAGGAGTTTGACCTGCTTGCAGGTGAAAGGATAAAACGCATCGAGAGGGTCTCGTTATTCCCAAACAGCCACTGGATAACCCCAATGGAAAGGCTTGAGCCTGCACTTAAAAACATAGAGCATGAGCTTGAACTGCACATAGAGGCTCTCCTCAAGCAGGGCAGAACCCTCGAGGCACAGAGGGTTGAGCAAAGGACAAGGTTTGACCTTGAGATGCTCAGAGAATTCGGATACTGTCATGGCATAGAGAATTACTCAAGACACTTAAGCGGAAGGGCACAGGGTGAGCCTCCCTATACATTGATTGATTATTTCCCATGGGAGTTTCTTACAGTGATAGACGAATCCCATGCAACGGTTCCGCAAATAGGCGGGATGTATGAGGGCGACAGGTCAAGAAAGCAGACCCTCGTTGACTTTGGCTTCAGACTTCCCTCTGCACTGGATAATAGGCCCCTTACATTCAGGGAATTCGAGCACCGCATCAAACAGGCAATCTATGTGTCTGCCACTCCAGGCAATTATGAGCTCGATAAATCAAAAGGCAGGGTCATAGAGCAAATCATAAGGCCCACCGGACTCGTTGACCCAAAGATGAATGTTAAGCCAGTCAAAAGACAGGTTGAAGACCTTCTCGGAGAGATTCAAAAAAGGGCAAAGAAAAACGAAAGAATCCTCGTTACAACCCTTACTAAAAAAATGGCTGAAGACCTTACGGAATATTACACAGACCTCGGTGTCAGGGCAAGGTATCTTCACTCTGACATAGATACACTTAAAAGGGTTGAGATAATCCGAGACCTTAGAATCGGAAAATTCGATGTCTTAGTAGGTGTAAATCTCCTAAGAGAAGGACTTGACCTTCCAGAGGTCTCACTCGTTGCAATATTGGATGCAGACAAGGAGGGATTCCTTCGCTCAGAGCGCTCCCTTATACAGACAGCAGGAAGGGCTGCAAGGAATGTAGGAGGAGAGGTTATACTCTATGCAGACACCATTACAGGCTCTATGGAAAAAGCACTTAACGAGACAGAAAGAAGAAGAAAGATACAGGAGGAATATAACATGAACATGGGTATCACGCCTGAGACCGTAAAGAGCAATATTAAAGACATCCTAAGCTCTATATACGAGGCAGATTACTGGACAGTTCCTATGGCAGAGGAAGAAAAGGCTCCTTATGGTGTCGATGAGGAGACATTGAAAGCCCTCGAGTTAGAGATGAAGGATGCCGCAAAAAGGCTTGAATTCGAAAAAGCCGCAGAGATAAGAGATAGGATTAAAGGCATAAGGACTAAGATGCTTCAGGTAGGAATCAAGTAATGTCAGAGGAAAGATTTAGTAACCTTATTGGGATTCTCAAGGACATGGAAAGTGCCCTTCTTGCATACTCAGGAGGGGTTGACAGCACACTTCTTCTAAAGGCACTTAGCCTTTCAGGCATAACCTGCCTTGCAGTTACCTCTAATTCCGAAACCATGCCATCGGATGACATGTTGAATGCCATTTTTATGGCTAAAGCCATGGGCATAGAGCTGAGGACTATAAAGACAAACGAGCTTGAAAACGAAGACTACCTAAGAAACCCTCCTGAAAGATGTTTTTACTGTAAGAACGAGCTTTTTAGCCTGCTTAAAGACATAGCTCAAAAAGAGGGTTATAACTTCGTAATAGATGGCTCTAATTTAGATGACCTGAAAGACTACCGTCCTGGAAGAACCGCTAATGTAAAGCATGAAATAAGAAGCCCTCTCATAGAGGCAGGCTTTAGAAAAACCGAAATAAGAGAGATTTCAAAAGAGCTTGGGCTTCCCACATGGAATAAGCCCTCCTCCCCGTGTCTTTCTTCAAGATTCCCCTATGGGATGAGGATAACCCCTGATGCCCTTAAACAGGTTGCCTCTGCAGAGGGGTTTTTAAAAAGCATGGGGTTTAAAGAGCTAAGGGTAAGGCATCTTGGAGATACAGCAAGGATTGAGCTAAAAGAAGAGGATATTGCAAGGATTCTTGAGATTAAAGCCTCGGTGGTTAAGAAACTAAATGCCTTGGGTTATAGATTTGTCTTGCTTGACCTCGAGGGACTAAGAAGAGGTTGAATTGCCTCCTTCGCTCTTTTTGATTGACATATCATGAATGTTCATGTAAATTTTAAGCGTGCATGGAAGCGGTTTAAAAGGGTCTGCAACTGTAGAGGTCAGAAACAAGCTAAGGCTTCTGAACATACTTGTCTCGTTCATACTCTTTCTACTGCTTTTTATAATAGTCAGATACCTCGAAAGCCCTCTTAAAAATTTTTTGAGGTTTCTGCCTGACCTCTCCATGATCGTAATAATGCTAATAGTATTTGTCCTTGCAGGTGTAGGGTTTTATATATCGAGACTGCTTTCAGGTCAGGTCATAAGAAGGATTGAAGACTATAGCGAAAGGCTCGACAGCCTTCTTAATCTCACAAAGGACATAAGAGAAGAGCTATATGGCGACATACTCCTTGAAAAGATAATGGACTGTTCGCTTGACATAACGAGGTCCGATGCAGGCTCCATACTTCTTATAGATGATGACAATCTCGTATTCAAGGTAGTAAAAGGCCCCAAGGCAGAAGGCCTTACAGGCAAATCCGTTTCAAAGGAAATAGGGGTTTCAGGCTGGGTGCTCAAAAACAACCAGCCTGTTACAATCTCCGATGCAACAAAGGACGAAAGATTCAACCCCCACATAGATGAACTCACAGGGTATCGGACAAACACCATGCTTTGCGTGCCTCTTAAGACAAAAACTGCGACAATAGGCGTAATCGAGGTATTGAATAAAAAACACGGCAGATACGATGAAAGGGACATCGAGATAATAAGCCATCTTGCGGACCAGGCAGCAATATCCATCGAAAGGGCACAGTTCTATGAGGACCAGCGAAACTACGAGATACACCTCACAGACATCCTGCTTGACACTATAGACAGGTTCATTCCCGAAAAGCAGGGGCACTCAAGAAGGGTTGCAAAATATGCAAATGTGATAGCAAAGGCTATCGGCATGTCCGATAAGAGAAAAAGAAGGCTTTACTTTGCCAGCCTCCTTCATGACATTGGATTTCTAAGACTGCCTGTTGAGAAGAGCTTTCAAAAAGAGGTATATACGATGCACCCTGAAGTTGGCTATGAGATGCTGAAGCCAATAACCTTTTATAAGGACATTGCTCAATATGTCCTTCATCACCATGAAAGGTACGACGGCTTTGGTTATCCGACAAAACTAAAAGGCGACAACATCCCGCTTGAATCAAGAATAATCGCCATAGCAGAGGCATTCGACTCTATGGTTAACGAGGCATCTTACAGGATTACCGTTGACACCGATGCAGGGGTAGAAGAAATCCTGAGGTATAAGGGAGCCCAGTTTGACCCTGAGCTTGCAGATGTCTTTGCAGAGAATATTAAAGGCTCCGAGTAAGAAATCCTTTCTCAAAAAACTATTCCATTGTCAAATCCCTATAGATAGCTCAACAGGGTAAATACAAACACTGTTAGGCTTATATATCCGTTCATATTGAAGAAGGCGACATTCAGCTTGCTTAAATCATTGGCTTTTATAAGGGAGTGCTCATAGATAAACAGTCCGCCTGCAATAAAAACCCCAAGCCAGTAGAAAACTTTAAGGCTAAAGATAATTCCTGTCAGAAATAGAAAATCCCAGGAGAAAAGGTGAAAGACCCTTGCACAGGTCAGCGAGGTTTTAATACCAAACCTCTTAGGTATAGAATAAAGTCCGTGTTTTCTGTCAAAGTCGATATCCTGAATCGCATAAAGAACATCAAAGCCTGAAATCCAGAAAAGCACTGCAAGCCCCAGAGGCAATGCGACTAAGGAAAACTCTCCCCTTACGGCAATCCATGCGCCAATTGGTGCAGACGAGATAGAAAGCCCTAAAACGATATGAGATAGCCATGTGAATCTCTTTGTATATGAATAAAATATAACCACTGCTATGGCTATAGGCGAGAGCTTAAGACAAAGCGGGTTAAGCATATATGCAGAGTATATAAAGAAGCCAAATGAAAAGAAAGACAAAAAGAGGGCATTTAAGACAGTGACCTTTCCTTCTGGTATTTCCCTGCCTTTAGTTCTTGGGTTAAGTGCATCCAGTGTTCTGTCGGCAATCCTGTTAAAGCCCATTGCGCCTGTCCTTGCACTGACCATTGCAATAGAAATCCAGAGCACCTGATGAAATGTCAGATGCCCTTGCCCTGCTATCAGTGCGGATGTAAATGCAAAAGGCAGTGCAAAGACAGAATGAGAAAACTTTATCATTCTCAGGTAATCGGTAACTTTTCCAAATAGAGACATTTCTTCCTTTGATAGCATACAGCCCTGCTTTTTAGATATATGCTATCTTAGAGGCAGGCTTCTTTTCAAGGGCAATAACTGGCTTCACAAAAAAACAACCTAAAACAAAAAGCAGGATGCATATGAGTCTTATAATATTTATGCCAATGCCAAATAAAGCTCCATCGATGATAAGCCCATCGCCGATTGCATAAAGTATAAACCCTATGCCCAAGATGACAAGACCGATGGATTTTTTGGTGTTAATATAATAGAGATTAAACATGGCTATGCTGATTAGGATTGAACTGTGAAAGCCAAAACTGAGTCTGCCAATTTTTTCAATCTCGTTAGCCTCGATTATATTGGATATATAAAGGAACAGATACCCTGAAAACATAAACAGAGGCACTATCCTGAACCTGACTTTGGTAGGCAGTTTATATAAGAGAAAATCCAGTGCCGATTGAAAGAGAAATACATTGGCTATAACGGAAAACATCCCTGAGAAACTCACCGAGGCAACCTCAAGCCACGAACTGCTTGCCATATAAAAACCTTCCAACCTTAACCCGAGTAAAACAGCAGTGCCTTTGCATAATGCAAAAGTAGAAAGCATATAGAAGGCATCCTCGAACACAGAAGAAGAAACCTTTAGTGCCTTCCACAGAGAAAAGAACATAACAAAAAACCCAACACCATATACCATCGTCAGTGCCATAAGAAAACTCTACAGCAGATTATTAAGGAATGCAACTAAAAGTTTTAATCGCTAACCTCTATGAGCTTATTCCTCGATGAGATGCCTTTGATAATCCTTATACTGCTTTTTTTGACATCAAATGCCTCTGAGAGGATTTCTATTAGCTGGTCGTTTGCCCTGCCTCCTTCAGGTGCTGCGGTAACCTTAACCTTTAATATCTCGCCCATAACACCTGATATGCCTTTCTTCGATGCCTTTGGCTCTACCTTTACTGAAAGTATTATCCCCTTTTTTGACCTTTTGTGAGGCAGTGTCTTAAGCTCATCGAGGATAGATGGCATTGTTATCTGTTTTGCTTTAATTTAATAGGGGGAGGGGGGGTATCTTCTAACCCATTGATTTTAAATGATTCCTGCTTTAATTTTGCTTTAACAATTAACATTAATTGACTCCTACACCTCTCTATAAACTATAGTTATATAGTAACACCTCCGAAAGCATTTGTCAAGCAAAAAATGAACTATGGTTTTAGGGGGTCTGTCATTCCTGCTTGTCCAGCTTGTCATTCCTGCTTGTCAGGAATCCTTCTTCTCCTCATCCCTGTCATTGCGAGGAATCATTACCTTCTTCGATGTCTATCAGTGTAACCTGCTCGGGCACTGGAAGTGCCTGCACATCCTTCAGCCTTCTTTCTATTGTTCGGGATTTCTTTGCCGCATCTTCAATGGTGTTACTTACAGTCTGGAGTTGTTTCTGAGTCTTCTCGAGGAGGTCGCCAAATCTGCCGAATTCGGTCTTAACCGCTCCGAGCAATGTCCATACTTCACTTGAGCGTTTCTCTATTGCCAGTGTTCTAAACCCCATCTGCAGGCTGTTTAAGAATGCCGCCAAAGTTGATGGACCAGTAACACTTATTTTAAAATCCCTTTGTAGAGTTTCAAGCAAGGTAGTTTTTCTTACAACCTCTGCATAAAGTCCTTCAAAGGGTAAAAACATGACTCCAAAATCCGTTGTGTTCGGTGGGTCAATATATTTGTCCCTTATATCTTTAGCAGACTTTTTAATCGCAGACTCTAAGGCTTTAGTAGCGTCTTCAATTCGGGTATGGTCTCCATGTTCGTATGCTTCAACCAAAGGGGTATAGTAACTCTCATGGGGAAATTTAGAATCTATCGGCAGATAAACAATCTCATCGGAGTCGTTTTTACCTGGAAGCTTAACTGCATACTCAACGCTTCCATTTTTAATACTAAGATTTCTGACATATTGTTCTGGAGCTAAAATCTGCTCTAAGATACCTCCTAACTGTAGCTCTCCAAGCACTCCTCTGGTCTTTACATTTGATAGCACCTTTTTCAAATCACCAACACCAACAGCCAGAGTCTGCATCTCCCCTAAGCCTTTGTGAACCTGTTCAAGCCTATCACTTACAAGCTTAAAAGACTCTCCTAATCTCTTTTCGAGCGTTGCATGGAGTTTTTCATCAACGACCTCTCTCATCTGGTCTAATTTCTTTGTGTTTTCCTCCTGAAGTGCTCTCATCCTCTCCTCAACAGTCTCACGCATCTTGTCTAATCTTTGTTCGTTGGTTTGAGTTAAACCGGTAAGCTGTTTTGAAAATGTATCGAGTTGGTCTTTCTGCAAGCCTGCAATATTCGTCATTTGATTTAGAAGTGAATTACTGAATGAGCTTAAACTCTCGGTTGTCTCTTTTCTGTTTTGGACTATCTCTTCTTTTAAAGCCTTTTCTATCCTCTCTTGGTTTTTCTCAACAGATGAAAGCTTGGCTGAAAGCAAAAGCCACACCACCACACCAACTACTAAAATGCCAACTATACCAACTACGACAAATAGAATCTCCACCATGACATTATAATCTCATAAGAGAAGTGAATCTTTCAAGTGTATGGGTGTGCTCCCCTCTAAAGAGGGATGCTTAAATCTTTCATATTGTTAGTGTCCTGTCCCTGTCATTGCGAGGTTCCCCCTCCGTCATCTATGAAAAAGAAAAAGCAACCTCCTTTTAATAGTCAAGAAGCAATTCCGTCCGCTTGGCTTAAAAGCCAGTCATCTATCCGCGCTCTCAGGCGCATGTTACCTTACGGCA
>JACQZC010000023.1 GCA_016207905.1 Nitrospirota bacterium
TAAAGGCACGGACTTCGGTAAAATAACCAATGAGCAGGTGGCAATGGTAGCATCATTAATTAACACAAGGCCCAGAAAATGTCTGGGCTACAAGACGCCCCTTGAAGTCGCATCTGTTGCACTTCGAGATTGAATGTAGGGATGGCAAAGATGTAAGAAGATATGCAATTATATGGTCTGGAGAATATCTTAAATATGGACAAAATCTTGCCGCACCAAGAGTCCCAAGCTTATTCGTAGGAGAACGAATATTAGTCCGCCAAATTCCATCTCGACCACCACTCTCAATTATCGCAACTATTGTTTCTGGAGAAGAGTTAAATGACATTAACAGTATGATTGTAAAAGCAAAAAGTGTATACTCACTTAAGTATATTCTTGGCATTATCAATTCCAGACTACTTTCATTCTGGTTTGACTATAAGTTTGACAAGTTCCAGAGAGCAATATTTCCTCAGTTCAAGGTGAATGAGCTTGCAACCTTCCCTATCCACCCCATTGACTTCAACAACGAAAAAGAAAAATCCATCCGTGACAAACTCGTCTCTTTAGTTGACAGGATGCTTGAACTCCACAAAAAGAAAAGCTCTATGCCTCCCTCATCTGAAAGAGATAAAATAGAGCGGGAGATTGCAGTTACGGATGAAAAGATAGATGAAATTGTTTATAATTTGTATGGGGTGACGGATGAGGAGAGGAAGATTGTGGAAGACAAGAGGTAGAATGTTATGAATCATGACAAGCAAATAGAATATAAGGTTTATTTAAGAAAACTATTAATTGAAGCAGAGCGTGAAACTGCACAGCAATTTGATAAAGCTATTTTAACTTTGGCTGCTGGAGCACTCGCATTATCTATAACATTCATAAAGCAAATCGCACCAGACCCTAAACCTGTAAGCAAGTATTTTCTTTTAGGAGCTTGGATTTTCTTTTGTCTTAGTATGCTCTCAACTCTCATTTCATTTCTCACCAGTCAAAAAGCTTGCAGGAACGCAAGGGATATTCTTGATGAAGAAATATCCCATAACGACAAGCAACACAATACTACAAAAGAAAATAAAGCTACTTCATGGACAAATAGGTTAAACTATTTTTCAATAGGATTTTTTATTTTTGGAGTTATATTTCTCATTGTTTTTAGTGCTATAAATTTATTATAGGAAGGAGGTGTAATGCTATGGGCATGAAGAAAGATGCTGGTTATGTTCCACCTAAACAGCCAGCAAAACCAGATGACAAAGGTTTTGTTCCTCCAAAACCCCCAGCGAAGCCACCAGCAACGCCTAAAAAATAGGCACAATGATTACGGTTTGGGCGGGTTTTTAAAAGTGTTTCCTGGGACACATTAAGGAGCCTTTTCCTCTTATGCTATAATCAATCAAAAGGAGGTGAGATAAATGCTTGTAAAGATAGACACATATTTTGATGGCGAGTTTTGGTGTGCACGCGGGTTTAATGAAGATATATTTACCCAAGGTGCAACATATGATGAATTATTGAAAAATATTAAGGAAGCTGTAGCCTTACATTTTGAGGACGAATTTAAAAAAGGCAAAACTGCGGAGATTCTTGTGATGTCTGAGATGGAGGTGAGCGGTGTCACCTAAATTGCCGCAGATTAGCGGTCAAGATTTGCTGAAGTCCCTTGAAAAACTTGGTTATCAGATAGTTAGACAGAAGGGCAGCCATATAAGGTTAAGAAAAGTAGCGACTACAGGGGAACATAATATTACTGTCCCAAATCATAAAACACTTGCAAAGGGAACACTAAACGATATTCTTACACGTGTCAGCCTCTGGAATAATATAAGCAAGGAAGAATTGATAAAGACATTATAAGATATCGCCCTCAAGAAAAAATCCATTCACGACAATCCCATCTCTCTCGTTGACCGTATGCTTGAACTGAATAAAAAGAAAAACACCTCTTTTTCTTATGCTATAATCAATCAAAGGGAGGATACTATGTCGGTTATAGAGAAAAAGACAAAGCATCCCTATATTTCTACTGACCCGAAGATTTCAGGAGGTCAGCCTATTATCAGTGGCACACGCATAAAGGTGGCGGATATTGCCCTGAGATATGAACTCATGGGGCTCAGTGCCGATAGGATTATAGACGAATATCCCCATCTTAAACTTGAGCAAATCCATGATGCACTTTCTTACTATTATGAGCATAAGACCAAACTTGACAGGAAATATAGGACAGATGAGGCATTCTTGAGCCAGCTTAAGAAACAGTATCCGTCCAAGGTGAAAGCAAAACTTGGGTGAAGATTTACGCTGATGAGAACATAGAAAGCTCTATAATTGAGGGTTTAAGAAGGCGTAGAATAGAAGTAATTTCTGCCAGAGAACTTGGATTTATTGGCAAGCCTGATGAATTTCATATCAGGCAAGCATCTGAAATAAAAACCGTAATTCTTACACATGATTCTGATTTTCTGAAAATAGCAGGCAGTGGAATAAATCACCGTGGAATAATATTCGCCCATCCAAAGAATCTCTCAATCGGGCAATGTATCAGAGAAGTTGAATTGATAGTAAACATCCTTACAGATAAAGATATGGAAAACCATATTGAGTTTCTATGACCTGTAACCTCAAGAAAAATCCCTCCGTGACAAACTCGTCTCTTTAGTTGACAAGATGCTTGAACTCCACAAGAAAAAAGGCTCTATGTATCCCTCATCTGAAAGAGATAAGATAGAGCGTGAGATTGCTATTACAGATGAAAAGATAGATGACATTGTCTATGGGCTTTATGGTCTTACAGATGAGGAGAGAAGGATAATTGAAGATAAATGAGTGAAAAAGTCCTGTTTGTTTTTATGCTATAATTAGCTAACAGGAGGTGCTTTGATGGGAGTATCAGTCAAGATATCTGAAAAGATAACCGAGCATATAAAAAAACCATATGACAAGTTCATAAATGAGACCCTTGTGGTGGAATTTTACAGAGAAGGCTTGCTCACTCTCAGGCAGTCAGCAGAGGTGCTGGGAATAGGTTTGAATGAGATGCTTGATGTTTTAGCAAAAAGGAAGACATATATAAACTACGGCACTGAAGAACTCGACGAAGACATCTCCTATGCACGCAGTTAGCGATGCTGATGTCATAATACATCTGTCAAAACTAAATAAACTCTCTCTTTTACAATCTCTGTATACTGAAATTGCAATCCCTGAATATATTAAGTTGGAAATTCTGAGCAAAGACAACCCTGAAATCCAAGAAGCAATCAATTCATTTATAAAGGTTTTAGAAACCTCAAAAGATAAAGCTGAGGCTATTGCAAGAAAGCATGGAATTCATTTTGGGGAAGGGCATGTGAAGGCGCTTGGAGAAAAGTTGAAGGCTTCTCTTTTCTTATCTAACGAGAGGAAGGTAAGGAAGGCTGCAAAGGAGGAGGGATTTGTAGTCACTGGAACTATAGGAATTATTCTAAGGTCAGTAAAGGAAGGGCTAATTGACAAGCCTGAGGCAGTTTCTCTTCTGGGAAAAATGAAAGCGCAGGATTTCAGAATTCATCCTGATGTGTTACAAGAAGCAATTGATGTAATACAAGAGCTATAGAAATGCTTGAACTCCACAAAAAGAAAAACTCCCTTCCACCATCTTCGGAAAGAGAAAAGATAGAGCGGGAGATAGCAATAACTCATGAGAAGATAGATGAGGTTGTCTATGGGCTTTATGGGCTCACAGAGGAGGAGAGGAAAATTATAGAAGGTGGCTGATTTTGTCGGGGAGATTAAGGTAAAATAAAGACAGAGAAGGCAAGGATGAAGGCATATGAACATCCGTAAGGAAGAAAAGGCAACATTTCTACTTTGGCTTGGAAAGCCCGAAGTGATGGCTGATTGACAGGTGTTAAGCCAATTTGTTATGGTTTATTCATGAAAAAATATGGATTTATCCTGTTTTTTCTATTAATTGGACTTTTAGATGTCAGGTTCTCTTATGGAGGAGAGCTAAGCGGTCTACAGCCTTTAGCGCCTAATGGTGTTTTTTCGATTTTCAGTGCAGATACACTTAAAAAGACGAAAGTGGCAACCGCGGTTTCTGCTGAGATGGCAGAGGATCCCGATTTTTTTAGATACTCGTTTGCCCTTGCATATGGTGCAGGAGAAAATGTAGAGTTGAGCCTGAATGTCCCATACATACATGAGTGGCAGGGAAGGGTTGATGGCATGGAGGATATAGCATTTGGCTTTAAACACAGGTTTTTTAAAGAAGGCAAGTATGGTCCTTCGGTAGCATATCTGATAACTGCCTCTTTGATTCCAGGGAAAGAAGACTTTACCACGGATGGACACATCGGCGCAGGCATTGCTATTTCCAAGCGGGTTGGCCCTGTCTTGGGACATGCCAATTTTATCTATGCAAAACCCGGAGATTCGAAACTTCAAGACGACATAACATTTGGAGCAGGGTTTGATTTCTCTGCGGCTCATAATTTCAAATTCCTTGCGGAGCTTTACGGCAAAAGAAGTTACTATTCATCCGAGATAGATAAGATGGAGCTGAGAGCAGGTGCAAGATTTTTTGCAGGCGAGTATTTTTTCACAACCGTTGGTGTAGGCTTTGACCTTAAAGACACTACCCCTAAATACAGACTGATGCTTTCGCTAACAATGCTTTATCCCGAGGAAAAAAAGGCGATTAAGAAAGCATACGAAGAGGAAAAGTAGTGTTTGGACTTGGGATTCAGGAGCTTATCCTCATATTTATAGTGGTATTGTTAGTCTTTGGACCAAAAAGGCTACCTGAGTTCGGAAGGGCTATCGGAAAGGGGATAAACGAGCTGAAAAGGGCAATGCTCGATGCAAAGACCGAAATCAGCAGGGAATTGGACGATGTAAACAAATCAAAGGGGCAATCCGATAAAGACATAAAGGGAAAAGTGAATGACCAATGAAAAGATGTCTTTCACAGGGCATCTTACGGAACTCAGAAAAAGGCTCATAGTTTCCATTGCGGCACTTATCGTTGGATTTAGCGTTTCATTTAATTTCTCCGAAGATATCTTTAGGTTCCTAATGATTCCGATGGAAAAAGATGTGCTGTTTAAATTCTCATATCCGTTTGTATCCTTTGCCGATAGGTCAGGTGCTCCGATTAGGCTTGTGTTTCTTGCACCTGCAGAGGCATTCTGGATGCATCTTAAGATTTCGCTTACTACAGGGATTTTTCTCTCTGCACCCGTAATACTTTATCAAGTCTGGAGGTTCATATCTCCGGGACTTTTTTTAAAGGAAAAAAAATATGCAGTGCCTTTTATGCTGTCAGCAACAGTGCTTTTTCTTTTAGGTGGCATTTTTTGCTTTTTCATCGTTTTACCTTTTGCACTTAAGTTTCTTTTGACTTATAAGACCTCGGATTTTCTCCCAATGATATCCATCGGCAATTACATTGATTTCTGCCTGAAGTTTATACTTGCCTTTGGTATTGTCTTTGAGCTTCCAGTGGTGATTGTATTTCTTACCCGCATGGGGATAGTCTCTCCTCAGACACTTGCGAAGAATAGAAAATATGCGGTTCTGATTGCCTTTGTTTTGGCCGCAATACTTACCCCAACGCCTGATGCATTTAACCAAACATTAATGGCAGTGCCTATAATATTCCTTTATGAAGGCGGTATTTTAGTATCAAGATTGCTTCCGAGGAGGAAATAGATATGGCAATGATTAGGGGAAAGAGCTTTAGGGCAATGGCATCTGACATTGCAGAAGGCTATGCTATCGTGAATCCGTTATTTCTGAAGCCATTGGATAACGAAACCCTCAAGAACCTGTTTCAAGAGGTTATAAGGTTTGAGGCAGAGATAAGGGCAGAGAAGTTTCCCCAACAAGACTCACAGGCAATAAGAATGCGGAATATGAGGCTTCAGAGACTTCATTCTACAAAGTCGATTATCAAAAACTTTGCCCGAGAAAGAAGAATTTTGATTATCTGAAGTTGACACTTCTCTCTCACAATGGTAAATTTAAGTATATGGAAGTTACCGAAGAGGTAAAACAAGCTAAAGAAGTAATACAGGCGTTTTTGAAGGCAAAGAAGAACCTCAGGATGTATCCACCCAATAACCCTATCTATTCAAAAACAGCGGAGGATACATATAAGAAGTTAGAGGAGTTTTTGGATATCCAGAATGAGCTGAATGTAAGGATAAAACAGAACGAGCTTTTTTTAGGCACAGATGTGATATATCATGCGGAGGGAAAGAGCGACAATCTTGCCCTCTTTTTCTTTAAAGATGGCTTAAGGGATATAACCTTCAAGCGGGGCATTTCAGCCGAAGAGCTTCAGTCTTTTCTGGAAGCCATTGCCTTTGATTTTGAAAGAGAAGATGTGCAGGACGATATTGTTACGCTCCTTTGGGAAAAGGATTTCCAGAATATAAAATATGTCGTGGACGATGCCGTCCTTACAGAGGACGAACAATACGAGGAAGAGGCTATAAAGCAGGCAAGAGGCAGTCATCCGGAAGAAGACGACCTTCAGAAGGCATATAATGACGCCTTTATAGTAGAGGAAGTGGCTGAGGTAGCAGTCGTTCCCATCACCGATAAGGACCTGAAGGCACTCGTCAAAGAATTCGAAGTGGATGCTTATGACAAGAAAGACAAGCTCATAGATATACTGTTTGACATATTGTTTCATGCGGACTCTACCACAGAGTTCAAGGATATCGTGGGCATCTTGAGCGATGCAATCGAGTTCTCTATAAGGCGTGGAGACCTCGGTAGCGCAGTAGGGATATTAAAAAAGGCAAGAGAAATGTATAATGGCTCTATATCCGATGGCATGAGGAGGCATCTTGCCCAGGTATTCCTGTTTCCGGGTTCCACCGAGATTGTGAAGATTATCGGAGAGCTTTTTGACAGCGGAACACTGACCGATGAAAGCGTTTTTGAGGAATATGTCGGATTCCTCACGAAAAGTTCAATACCTTCGTTTATGACTGTGCTGGGTGAACTAAAAACTATTAATGCAAGGAAAGTCATGATTAATGCACTTACATTTCTTGGCAGTAAGGATATAACGACCCTTGCAAAAGGGCTTAAGGACGACAGGTGGTATGTTGTCAGGAATATAATCTATATCCTGAGAAGAATAGGGGACAAGAAGGCAGTGGAATATCTAACAAAGGCAGTGAAGCATAGCGATGTAAGGGTCAGAAAAGAGGTTCTGAAGTGTTTGGGAGAACTCGGAGGTCCTGCTGTAGTGCCGACAATAAGGGACTGCCTCAGCGACCCCGATAGCTCTGTCAGCATCTCTGCGGTCAGGTCACTTGGAGCAGTTGGCTCTGATGTCGCAAGAAGGGTCTTGATGGAGAGGATTTTGGATAAAGGGTTTATAGATAAAGACTTCAACGAAAAGAAAGAATACTTCGAGGCACTTTCTTCCCGGTGGAAGGACACCGATACATTTGAATTTCTCATGAGGATTGCAAGGAAAAAGACTCTTTTTAAGAGGGCTAAAAATGACGAAATCAGGGCATGTGCGGCATTAGGATTAGGGCTTATGGGCAATAATGATGCTATTTCCGTGCTGTATAAATTGAGGGATTCCAAGAATAAATTCCTGAGCGAATATGCATATTCCGCAGTGAAAAGGATAGAGTATGGCAAATAAAGAAAGCCCTGAGCTCTCTAAGTTGGCAAAAGACTTAGTGAACCAGCTTGCGGCTATCATCAGAAACGCTCAGATTCATGACCCATCTAATGTTGCAGTGACATCTGCAATCGAAAAGTTTCTCTCGATAATAAATCCAATTATCGATTCCGAAGGAGGTGTGAGCCTCGATGTAGTAGGAGAGTTCTTCTATCTGAATGAGACGAGGGTGAGGTATTCGATGGAATACCTTCTTAATTTCGATTTTCTTCTCAGGGAATTCAAAAGGCATTCCCTCGGAAACATTACCTTTACGAGGACTGTCAAGTCTCCTGATATGCAGGCATTTCTTAAGGCATTTATCACATCCTCTTTTTCTCCCGAGCCCTTTGAAGCCATATCCGAAGGTGTTCTGCTTGCCGGCATACAGAGCATCGGTGTCGGAGTCCTCAAGAGGATAAAAGAAGAAGAAGGCGAGGTGGATATACGGAAGACTGTAAAGAAGACTTAT
Organism: Nitrospirota bacterium; assembly: GCA_016207905.1. Lineage (NCBI taxonomy): Bacteria > Pseudomonadati > Nitrospirota > Nitrospirota bacterium. The sequence goes on from JACQZC010000023.1 coordinate 8,136, forward strand.
TTCAATGCAGTGTCTTTTACAAAGGGCGTTATGACCAAGATGCAGTCAGGAGAAAAAGTCAGCATAAAGAAGGCAAAGCGGGTTGTCGAATCCATGGTTGACCTCATACTGGATCAGGAGGAGCTTCTTTTGGGAATGACTGCTATAAAGGACTATGACGAATACACATATCATCATTCCGTTAATGTGAGCATTCTTTCCGTTACGCTCGGTCAGAGAGTTGGACTCCCCAAGAAGGCACTGATGGAGTTGGGCTTGGTTGCACTTTTTCACGATATAGGCAAAACCGAGATACCTGCGGAGATTCTTAATAAGCCAAGTAAATTTACAGAGGACGAATGGACCGTTATAAAGAAGCATCCTGCGTGGGGCGTAAGGGCATTACTCAGGATGAAGGGTTTCGACTCGACATCCATAAGGGCGGCAATAGTTGCCTTTGAGCACCATATCCATCATGACCATACAGGCTATCCAAAGGTAAAGAAGCTCGAAGAGCTTGACCTTTACTCAAGAATCGTCAGTATTGCAGACCAGTATGACGGAATGACATCATCGAGGGTTTATGCGAGGGTTCCCATGCAGCCTGACAAGGCACTTAGTCTTATGATGGAAAGGTCAGGCATTCAGCTTGACCCTCTGCTTTTAAAATTCTTCATAAATATGGTTGGTGTTTTCCCTGTTGGAACACTCGTGATGCTCGACACCAGAGAGCTTGGCATTGTCTATGGCTCAAATACGATGTTTCCCAGCAGACCAAGGATTATGGTCATTATGGACAGCGTAGGAAAACATATTAAGGGCTATGTGGTTGACCTTACCGAAAAAACTGCCGATGGAATATACTCAAGAAGCATACAGAAAACCCTTGACCCGAATAAATATAAGGTCAATCTTGCAGAATATATGCTCTAACTCCTCCAGACCTCTATAGCTATCTCAGGGCACATCTCAGCGCACATTGCACAGCCTGTGCATCTGTCCATATGCTCAGGAGAGGCAGGAAAATACCCTGCTGAATTGAATTTCCTCTCTATGGAGATTACGCCTTTTGGGCATGACAGAATGCAGTATTTACAACCCTTACACAACTGCCTATCTATAAGTATTTTACCTTTCATTTATCCGCTAAGGCTCAAAACCCCATCTTTAAGATTTCGCCTGCATGTTTTAAGGATGTCTCAGTAATCTTTCCGCTTAGCATCCTTGCTATCTCCTTAAGCCTCTCATCGCCTGAGAGTTCTTTTATAATAACATTAACCCCTTCTTTAAGTCCTCTTTTTTCTATAAGAAGGTGGTTGTCTGCGACTCCAGCTATCTGTGGAAGATGAGTGATGCAGATGACCTGTCTACCATTTGAGATGTGTTTGAGTTTATGTGCTACATTATCTCCTGTTTTTCCGCCGATTCCTGCATCCACCTCGTCGAATATAAGAACAGGGATGTTGTCCACATCCCTTAAAACACTCTTAATCGAAAGCATGATTCTCGAGAGCTCTCCGCCTGATGCAACCTTTCCCAATGGTTTAATCGCCTCTCCGGGGTTTGCCGAAAAAAGAAACTCGACCAAATCCAATCCGCTTGCCGAAATCGCAGTTGTTTTTATATCTACCATGAAGTCTGCCTTCTCGAGTGCAAGCTCCTTGAGAGATGCCTTTATTTGTTCCGAAAGCCTCTTTGCCGTCTTTTTCCTCATCTCCGAGAGCGTATTGGCAGCCGTAAGAAGTAGGGCAGACTTTTCTTTAAGCTCGTTTTCCATCTCCTTGATTTTTTCATCCGAGACCTCGATATGCTCAAGTTCTTTTTTAATCCTTTCCTTGTGCTCAGAGACTGCCTCTATCGTATCTCCATATTTTCTAAGAAGGCTCTTTATCAGGTGAAGCCTTTCGTCAACATGGGTTAGCCTTTCGGGGTCAAGGTTATATTTTTCCTTAATGTCTCTTAAAGCAGTCACTGCCTCCTTGATAAGGGGCAAGGCTGACTCTAAGATATTCAAAGGCTCTGATACCTGAGAATCTATTGCGGACATCTCCTTCAACTTCGATATCGAGGATGAGAGCATTTCTATCGAGGAGTCCTCTTCGCTATAAAGGGCCATGTATGCGGACTCCGAAAGCTCCTTGAGTTTGCTTAGATTCAGAAGTATTGTTCTTTCCTCCTCTAAGATGCGGTCTTCCCCATGGTTTGGAGATATACCTTCTATCTCATTTATCTGAAACCTTATGAGGTCAATCCTCTGTGCCCTGTCCCTTATATTGGACATTAGTTCCTCGAGGGTTTTCTTCGATGCAGTAACATCCTTGAATCGAGAGGATAGATTTTCCCTTTGTAGCCCTAATTTTCCATAATAGTCTAAGAGGCTCATCTGGGTCTCATTGCTTAGGAGGCTTTCGTGCTCGTGCTGTCCGTGTATGTCAACGAGTGTTTTGCCTATTTCAAGGAGGCTCTGGACATTCACCATGGTGTCGTTTATGTATGCCCTGCCTTTTCCAGAAGATGCGATGTCCCTTCTTAAGATAATCCCGTCGTCAGAGGGGATGCCCATATCTTTTAGGAGTGGATGCCCTGTTATATCGAAATATGCCTCCACGGATGCCGAGTCTGCATTGGTCTTTATCATCTCAGAGTAAGCCCTCTCACCAAGTGCAATTGACAGCGCACCGATTATTATTGATTTTCCTGCGCCTGTCTCGCCTGTAAGGACATTTAGTCCTGGCTGAAATCCCACTTTCAGTTTGTCGATTATTGCAAAGTTCTTAACCCTTAACTCTTTAAGCATTATCTTTGTTAAATACAGGATAGAGTTTATCGTAAGTCTTCATCTATAAGCCTCTTTTGAGTTTTTCAAGCACTTTCTGGGCATCGTCCCATACGAGCCACTTGTCCTTTGGGTTTCTAAGAAGATATGCAGGATGAAATGTAGGCATAAGGGGTATGCCCTCGTAACTGTAAAACCTGCCTCTGAGTTTGCTGATTGGGGTCTTTGTGCCAATAAGGGTGTGGGCTGATATTCTGCCTAGTGAAATTATTACCTTAGGCGAGATTATCTCTATCTGCTGTTTTATGAACGGAAGACAGGTGTTTATCTCGTCCTCCTCTGGGTCACGGTTAAGTGGGGGTCTACACTTTACGATATTTCCTATATAGAGTTTCTGTCTTTGAAATCCCATTTTCGTTATGAGATTGGTAAGCACCTTACCTGCCTCTCCTACAAAGGGTCTTCCTTGTATGTCCTCTTCTCCTCCTGGGGCTTCGCCTATAAACATAATAGGTGCAGATGGATTTCCTTCTCCAAAGACAATATTTTTCCTTTCCTTAGAGAGCTTGCACCTTTGACAATCTCCTATCTCTTCTCTGAGCTCTCGCAGGCTTAGGGCTCTACTGGGGATGCTAAGCGGAATCCTCTCGATGCCCAATGCCTCATAAAAGCTGAGGACTGTTTTTATATCTTCTGTAATTTCAGGACTCATCTTTCTGCCCATCTGAGCTTTGTCCTTAGAACCTGAAAATAATCCCTTTCCGAGGGCATGAGAAGATGTGTTTTAAAGGGAGACCTCTTTATTTCTACGGTGTCGTTTTCCATTAGATGAAAACCCACTTGTCCATCGAGGGTAAGAGAGACATCCTCTGTCTTTGACCTGAGCGTAACCTCTATCAAAGCATCGTCAGGAAGCACGATTGGCCTGTTTGTGAGTGTATGCGGGCATATAGGAGTGAGCACCATGTTGTCAATCGTTGGATAAAGGAGCGGGCCTCCTGCTGAAAGACTATATGCAGTCGAGCCTGTTGGTGTTGACACTATTATACCGTCTGCCTTAAATAGGGCAACATAGGATTTGTTTATGTATGTTTCGAGGTCAATGATTCTTGCCAGTGCGCCTTTTGTTATAACAACATCGTTAAGGACAGTATATTCAGCTATCCTTTTCCCATGCCTTAAGACAGAGGCATTAAGCATCATTCGCTCCTGAATTGGGCATTGTGCCTGAAGAATCTTATCGAGGGCAGAAGGAAGCTCCTCTTTGGAGAGCTCTGTTATAAAGCCCAGTCCTCCTAAATTGACCCCTAAGATGGGTATTGCCTTTTCGGAAACGAGCCTCGAAACGGAAAGCATGGTTCCATCTCCGCCAAGCACAATTACCATCTCAACAAGAGACGGTATCTCGGAACGGGGATGCCCCTTCATGCCAAGGGCAGTTGCTGTCTCGATGTCCAGAAATGTCTCCACCCCTTTTGCATGAAGCCATGGAAGGAGGTCTTTAAGTATCTCCAAAGGCTCGGGTCTTCCTGCCTTGCATATGATTCCAATCTTTTTCATTATGAAATTATAACATGACAGGAGTAGCTTTCACCCTGAAATAGCGATAGAACCTCTCTAAAGAGAAAAACCCCCTTCCCTGTTGCCTCACACCTTTTGTCATTCTCCGACTTGTTCGGGGAATCCAGTCCTTTGTTGTCATTACATTCGTTGCCATCTCCTTTTTTTATATGTTCAGATGTTTTCGACTAAGTCTTTGTCTTTATTTGGTTTTTCAGCCATTTCACAGTTCAAATGTTCAGATAAATCATGGTTTTCTTGAACATATTGCTCATTGATTTTTAAGGGATTTTCTTTTGAACCTTCTGTCTGTTCAAATCCCTGTTCAGATAAATTGGGTTTTACCAGTGAATCTAAAGGGTTTTCCTGTTCAAATAACCTTGCCTTAGAAATCTTCTTCATAATACCTCCCTAAGCCAGCTTAAATTAAAAAATATGAAATTGTCCACTTGACAATTTCACGGTTTTTATGATATGTGGCAAACTCGTATTCCCCTCTATTAAGAGGGTCAGGGGTGTGTTCCCCTCTCCCCTTGCGGGAGAGGGTGAGGGGGATTACTTATAAATTTATATTGTATTGGCTTCTCTGAAGAATCCTCTTTTCAATCCCCTCAATTACCCCTTTAGAAAATTTCAGTGTAATGAAGGAGGCTGAAGGGTTAAAAATAATTCGGAAAAGCAACTGGGGTTTGGGGTGAAACCCCAAATTAACAAAAACCCATGACCTTGACAGTAAAACAATGCCTGCTTAAGATAATGACAAAGGAGCCGTTTAGTATAACTTTTATGTTATAATGGCTTATGGACTGGACTGTGGAATATTACAGGGATTCCAAGGGCAACGAACCTGTAGCCGATTTCATAGATTCACTTCCACATAAAGCAAGAGCTAAAGTTTTCAGATTAATTGAGCTACTCGCTAAATACGGTGTCTTGCTTAAAGAGCCTTATACAAAGCAGGTGAGAGGCAAAGTCAGGGAGCTGAGGATTAAAGACAGTAAGGGTGCTATCAGGGTCTTGTATTTTACATATACAGGCAGGCGGTTTATCCTGCTACATGGTTTTGTCAAAAAAGGCGATAAGACACCTGAAAGAGAAATAGATATAGCTGAAAAAAGAATGTATGACTTTATTGAAAAACAAAAGGGGGTGATGTAAATGTATAAGAAAGGAAGGACATTAAAAGAGCATATTTCAGAGCACATGGAAAGCCCTGAATTCAGGAAGGCATGGCATGACCTTGACCCTGAATTTGAGCTTTTAGAGAGCATGATTAAGGCAAGAGAGAAAGCAGGGCTTACACAGGATGAGCTTGCAAGGAAAATAGGCACAAAACAGCCTGCCTTATCAAGGCTTGAAAGGGGTGGGTTTAAAAAGGCAACTGTAGAGACCCTTAAAAAGATTGCGGATGCCACCAATACAAGGCTTGTGGTAAAGTTACAGGCAGTAAAAAAAGGTTAATGTGCCAACAAAAAGCGAATCACAACTAATTAGGGAGTGGAAGGATTTTTTAATTTTAAGGCGTAAAGGAATACCATTTTCAGAGAAAGATTTAACTAAACTTATTACTGTAGCAAAAAGGGAAGGATTATCAAGAGATGAGACAGATAAAAAAATTGCAGAGGTTTTAGGCATAGGCATACAAACACTTAGGAAAAAAGCACGCCTTTCTCAAAAGGCGTCATAAATTTATATTGTAGTTGTCTCACCTGAAAAAGCCTCCCCCTTTAGAAAATTTCAGTGTAATGAAGGAGGCTGAAGGGTTAAAAAATAATTCGGGAAAGCAACTGGGGTTTGGGGTGAAACCCCAAGGCAATTCGGGGTTTACAGATTCAAAGGCATGGCTTTATAACGCCAGTTCAATGAGGAAGTGCAACACTTGGGGCTACGAAGGAGTTACCCTAAGTGTTTATGGAGAGACGATATAAGCAACTTAATTTGGAAGAGAGGGACAGGATAACGGAGTTGAAGGCAAGGGGTTTTAGCCTGAG
>JACQZC010000024.1 GCA_016207905.1 Nitrospirota bacterium
TAGCCAGATGGGGTGGGAGTTTCAGGGCTCGAGATTTCTCTCTGACATATCTTTTGAGGCTGTCGGTAAAACAGCGGCTGAAAGGGCAGTGAGACTGCTTGGTGCAAAAAGGCTAAATGCAAAGAAAGCACCTATAGTGCTTGAGGCTCAGGTGGCAGTGGATTTTCTGAGAATCTTTGCCTCTTTACTTTCTTCCGATGCTGTCCAGAAAGGAAAGTCTCTTCTTAAAGGGAAGGTAGGGCAGATGGTGATAAGCGAAAACCTCAGCATCATAGACGATGGCACTCTCAGGGGAAGGTTAGGCACAAAGCCTGTTGATGACGAGGGTGTGCCTACATATAAAAAGACCCTTATAAAGGCAGGTGTGCTTGAAGGGTTTATGTATAACACATATACTGCAAAAAAGGACAATGTAAGTTCCACGGGCAATGCCATAAGAGGAGATTTTTCAGGCGTGCCTTCTGTTGGTCCTACGAACCTCTATATAGAGTCCAAAGAGGTTGTGTCCGATTTAGCAGGCTCTTTAGGCACAGGGCTTGTGATAACGGATGCAATGGGTGTGCATATGGCAAACCCTGTGTCAGGGGACTTCTCTATAGGGGTTTCAGGGCTTTGGGTGGATGAAGGACTGGTAAGGTATCCTGTGAAAGAGGCTGTGATTTCAGGCAATATATTAGGGTTTTTTAAAGGGGTCTTAGCATCAGGGGAGGACCTCAGGTTTTATGGAAACATAGGCTCACCGAGCCTTTTAGTAGGTCCAATAGACATAGGTGCATAAAATGCCATGAATCCAAAGGCTGTTTTGATAGTAGATGACGAGCCTGAGATATTAGAGTCCGTAGCTCTTATATGTAACTTAAAGGGCTTTAAGACATTAACTGCGGATTCAGGAGCTAAAGCCATAGATGTCTTTAGCAATGAGCCAACGCCTGTCATTGTTTGCGACAATGTCCTGCCTGATATAGAGGGCGTAGAACTTCTGAAGGAGTTCCGTCAGATATTTCCCGAAGTTCAGATGATAATGATAACAGGCAAAGGCACAATCAGCGTAGCAGTTTCTGCAATGAAGGCAGGTGTGTTTGACTTTATCACAAAGCCATTTGACCCGGAATATCTCATTCAGTTAATCCTAAGGGCAGGGGAGCTTTGTTTTGCTCTCACGGAAAAGAATGCCCTCAAGGAAGAGTTCGAAAAGACAACCTCAGAGGAGATGATAGGCAGTCATCTGGCAATGAAAAAACTTCTTGGGGTTATCAGTGTGGTTTCGCCTACTGAAAGCACAGTGCTCATAGAAGGCGAATCAGGCACGGGCAAGGAGCTTGTTGCAAGGTTGATACACAAGAGGAGCCCCCGCGGGCTAATGCCATTTATCCCTGTTGATTGCGGAGCAATACCAGAGGGGCTTGTCGAGTCAGAGCTTTTTGGTCATGAAAAAGGTGCATTCACAGGCGCTTTAAGTCAGAAAATAGGAAGATTCCAAAGGGCAGAAGGAGGAACACTCTTTCTGGATGAGATAGGCTCTCTGCCCCTAAGCTCTCAGGCAAAGCTCTTGAGAGCGCTTCAGGAGAAGGTTATAGAGAGGGTTGGCGGTCAGAAGCTCATACCAATCGATGTCAGGTTTATTGCGGCTACAAACATCAGCCTTTACGAGGCAGTCAAGAAAAAAAGGTTCAGGGAAGACCTTTATTACAGGCTAAATGTCATAAGGCTCGAGGTACCGCCTCTCAGGGAAAGGTTAAGCGATATACCCGCACTTTCAATGCATTTCGTGCAGAAGCATCGTTCAAAGACAAACAGTATCGTTACGGATATTTCAAAGGAAGCACTGAAGGTAATGATGCAACACCCATGGCATGGCAATATCAGGGAGCTTGAAAATGTCATCGAGCATGCCCTTATAATGGCAAGGGCAGAAACAATAATGCCTCATGACATTTCATCTTTACTTAAAGATGAAGGAGAAGAAGTAGAAGGCTCTTCAAAGCTCGATGATATGGAAAGGGCAATGCTTCTCAGGGCTATAAAGGAAGCAGGAGGCAATAAATACAGGGCCGCCAAGATTCTTGGCATTCAAAGGTCAAGCCTTTATAGTAAGCTTAAGAAATTCGGTATTGCAGAGACCGAATCGGTTTGAATATCGCTAACCCTGAGATATAAAGCTGTTGACCAATCTTATTAGTTCCTGAGTTTGAATTGGCTTTGAAAGATAGGCGTCTGCTCCAAGTGCCATTGCCCTTTTTTTGTCTTCCTCTGCACCCTCTGTGGTGATTATGATTACAGGGGTTTTCTTGTATGCATTGTTTTCCCTTATAAGGTTCAGGAGCTTAAGACCGTTCATAACAGGCATATTGATGTCAGCAAGTATCAGGTCTATTTTTTCCGAGGAGAGTTTTTTTAGGGCATCGACACCATCCGATGCCTCGATGACTCTGGAGTTTGGTATGCGCTTCATGGCAAAGCTTATGAGCTGTCTCATTGTCGGTGAATCTTCTACGACAAGTATATTAAGCATTTTACCTCTTTGGCTTGTCCTTGAGAAGCTCTAAAAAACTCTGAAGCGTGGTTAGTTTTCTTTCCGATTGTGTATAAAGCCTTGCCGAAAACACGGCAGTTGCCGCATGACCTGCGAGGAGATTGAAAAGCTCGTAGTCCATATTCGTAAAGCTGTTTTTCTGTATAAAAAGGGAGTATATGGAGATAACGCCTATTACATGTTCCTTTATCTTGAGTGGGATACAGACTATCGGCTTTCCGGTTTGGGCATCACCTTTTATCTGCATGTCAGAGTGAAAATAGCTGACCCCTTCTTTAGTAACCTTTCCAATGATGCCTTCGCCTATTTTTACCTTTGGGATTGTGTTTGTGGAGAGGCCTTCTGCGGCTACTGCCAGAAGCTCGTTTGTCTTTTCATCCATAAGGAAGATTGCGAATTTCTCGGCACCTATGAGGTTTATGATAATCTCGAGGACGATTCTCAGGACTTCGTTAAAATCCAGCGTGGAGTGCAGTTGGTAGCTTGCCACATAGAGATTGGCAAGGTTGTTGTTTTCCTCCTCGACCTCTATGTATTTTGCCGCAAAATCCTTATTTTCCTCCTCGACCTGCCTGTATTTTTCCTTTAGCGAGCCTATCTCCTCCTCTAAGGCAGCGATGGTATGATGAAGGAGCTTGCTTTTTGCCTCATCCCCTGTTTTTTCGACTGCACCTTCAATTTCTGCAATCCTGAATCTCAGTTTTTCGTTTTCCTTCAGGAGTTCTTTTGTAAACTCCTCGCCCTTTTTAAATACCTGAAGGAATTCATCTGCCTTTCTACCTAAAATGCCCTCTTTTTCCAATTTTTCTACCTCTCTGGCTTTTTTTCCACAGCCCTTATCATCTCTTCGGCAATCCTCGTCAACGGCACTACCTTGTCTGCGGCACCTGCGTTTATGACCTCGGCAGGCATGCCAAATACAACCGAGGTCTCTTCGGACTCTACTATAGTATAACCACCTTTTGATTTTATTTCCAGCATTCCCTTTTTGCCGTCATTGCCCATGCCTGTTAATACCACGCCCATTGTGTTTTGCTGGTAGATCTCTGCGGTAGAAACCATCATGGTGTCAACCGAGGGTGTATATCTGTCTTCGTATGTTGCTTCTTTTAGGACAATAGAGGCTCTCTCATGTCTTGCCTTCAGGGTCATGTGGTATCCTCCGGGACATATGAGGACAGTTCCTTTTTCAACCTCGTCTCCGTTTTCAGCCTCCTTAATTTTTAACTTAGAGAGACTGTCGAGCCTTTCAGCCAAAGGCTTTGTGAAACCCTTTGGCATATGCTGGCTTATGAGGACAGGCGGAAAATCCGCAGGCAGTTTTGTCAATATTATCTGAATCGCAGGAGGCCCCCCGGTGGAGGCTCCTATGGCAACGACTTCTATCTCGCTTTTGGAGGGCATTGTTTTATGCGGAGTCTCTTCGGTATCTGCAAAAAGTCTTATGTTCCGACCTAACACATCTATGTTTAGGTCCTTCGTGATGCCTTTGACTTTTGTAAGAAGGTCTTTTTCTATGTTCCTGAGCTCAAGAGATGCCCTTCTTGAGGGTTTTGCTATAAAGTCCACTGCACCGAGCTCCAATGCCTTAAAAACCGTCTTTGTATCGGAATAAGAGCTTACCATTATGACAGGTGTGGGCTTTTCCTTAATAAGCCATCTGAGGAAGCTGAAACCGTCCATCTCAGGCATCTCGAAATCTAATGTTATGAGGTCAGGCTTGAGCCTGAGGGTCTTTGCCATTGCATCTATTCCGTCGGAGGCAATCCCTATGACTACTATGTCAGGGTCGGACTCAAGCATTTTCTTGATTGTCTGTCTGCTGAATGCCGAGTCGTCGACTACCAGAACCTTTATCATAATTATCTTCCCCAGACCATTCTGAAAAGGCTCTCGTCTGAAAGAGACACAGAAACCTTCTTGGGCTTTTGATAAACCATATCGTTTTTTAGATGCTTCAGGGTAAATGAAGTGGACACATTCATCAGGGACTCTGCATGCCCAAGCAGAAGATACCCTCCATCCGAAAGCCTGTTATAGAAGTTCTCTATCACTTTCTTTCTTGCATCCATATGAAAGTAAATAAGCACATTCCTGCACAGTATTACATCCATCGTCTCTACGAATTTTACCTTGAATGGGTCAAGAAGGTTAAGATAGCTGAAATTGACGAGTTTTTTGATATTGTCGCTTATCTTGTAAATGCCGTCGTTTTCCTTGAAATACTTCTTTGCGAAGTATTCATTCGTGTTTCTGAAGGAGTTCTTTCTATAAAGCCCTTTTCTTGCGGACTGAAGAACCCTCTGGTTTATATCGGAGCCTAATATCTCTATATCCCAGCCATCGAAATATGCTCCTTGCTCTAATACCAACATGGCAATAGTGTAGGGCTCTTCCCCGGAAGAACAGCCTGCTGACCATATCCGTATTTTTTTTGTATCTTTTTTTGCCGTATAAAGATCTTTTAGTATCTCCTCGTTCAGAGCCTTCAACTGGATTTCTTCCCTGAAAAAATATGTCTCGTTTATCGTAAGAATATCCATCAGTTCGCTGAATTCCTCCTCCTTATACCTATCGTAAAGGAGCAGTCTATAGTAGTCCCTGAAGTTATCGAGATGATGGATCTTGAGCCTTCTTGAGAGTCTACTTTCGAGAAGATATATAGAGTCATCGTCAAAGTATATGCCGCAGTAGTCTTTTATCAGCTCCCTCAGGAGTCTGAATTCTTCGTCATGAAGGGGTATGCGGTCTTCTTTATCGAGCATTTATAAAAACCTCTAATGTTTTTCTGACTGCAAAATCGTTCTCCTTGTCGTAGAGCTTTTCGAGCTCTCCTTTGATGCGACTGTTTGGGCTTCATCGTTCTCCTTGTCGTAGAGCTTTTCGAGCTCTCCTTTGATGCGACTGTTTGGGCTTCCTCCCAGTGCCTCAACAGCTGCAACCCTCGTAGCCCAATCATTGTCCCTTATAAAAGGCAGGATGTTGTTTTCTACCCCTTGGAATTTAGAAAGCGATTTTATTGCTGTTCTTCGTATCTCTTTGTCCGAAGAGGAAAGCATGCCAATAAGTGCCTTTTTTGCATCGTTTCCTCCGAGCCTTCCTAACGAGTCTATTGCAGTGGTTACGACAAAACCGTTTTTGTCGGAAAGGGCTTTTAGAAGACTTGAAACTGCGCCTTTGCTTCCCAGCATGCCCAATGCCCTCGCAGAGGTTGCCCTAACCCTGTCGTCAGTGTCGCTAAGGAGAAGGCACAGAGGCTCGGTAGCAATCTCCTGTCCTGTCATGCCTAAAGACAGTGCTGACGATGCCCTTATGTCTGAGTCCTCGTCTGTCAGGGCAAGGGTAAGATATTTTATGGAATCCCTCGTCTTTATAGAAGACAGGGCATTTATAACTGCCCTTCTTACGGAGACATTATCGTCTTTCAGAGCAAAGCCCAATGCAGGAACTGCCTCATGGGCTGAGAGTCTTCCAATAAGAAGTGCGGAATTTTTCCTTAAAACAAGGTTTTTACTTTTTAGATTGCTTATCAACTCTTCCATGTCAACGGAGGCTTTAAATTTACTTAGTGCCTCTATAGCGGCTTCCTGCACATCTGTGTATTCATCAACGAGAAGCCCTTTTATACGCTCTATTGCCCTTATATCTCCTATATTGGAAAGACCAATAGCAGACAGTGCCCTCACATGGCCATCGGAGTCTCCGATGATCTCTGTAAAGGTGTCGAAATAAATGGGTGAGGCTACCTCCGATGCCACAGAGCATACGAACCTTCTGAGATACGGACTGTCCTTTTTAAACAAAGGAAGGATTGCTTCTGGTTTGTGTTTTCCGATAAAGACGAGGGCTTTTTTAACATCCCCTGTAAAGTCGCTTTCCGTTGAAAGCTCAAGCAAAGGGTCAAGTGCCCTCTCATCCCTTAGGAGTCCCAGAAGTAGTATTGCCGAACCCCTGACAGCGGGTTTACTGCTCCATGCATGTTCAAGCAGTAGGTGTATTATCCGCTCACCGATGAGGCTCTGAAGCTCTGAGGCTATAAATTCTTCGTTAGCACCCTTATGGTACAGCGTTTCTATGGCTTTTATAGCACTTTCCCCTACTGCCTTGGATTTGTCATCTATAAAAGGCACTATGTATTTCAGGGCTTCTGGGTCTCCGATTTTTCCCAATGCCCTGAGGCATGGCTCCCGCAGGGTTTTATTGTCAAGTGCCCTGACAAGTGCTGGTATTGCCCTTTTGTCGCCAATCGTCCCGATGGCATCTGCCGCAGGATAGGCTGTCCAGAGGTCCCCTTCTTCTAAAATCCCTATAAGTGCATCTACCACAGAAGGCTCGCCCATGCTCCCTAAGTGCTCTACTGCCGATGCCCTGACATTTTCATCCTCGTCTTTGAGGGCATCGAGCATCAGGGGAATCGTCTTTCTGTCCTTGAACTGCCCCAGTATATCTATAATGAACTTTCTTGCATCGGTGTCAGTTGTCTTGAATGCCTCTATCAGAAACCGCGTAGCCCTTCTGTTTAGCTTTGTAAGTATTTCTATGGCAGAGTTCCTTGCCCCTGCATTATCCTCGAGATGAAGAAGCCCGATGAGGCTGTCCATGTAAGACTCCAGAGGATAATCCTCAAAGAGTATGTCCTGAACGGTTTTTCTTACCCGCCAGCTTGCATCCTGTAGCGCCTTGATAAGTAGGGCTATAACCTCTTTTTGTTCTACGCCTGAAGGAGGCTCCTTAAGGGCAAGGACAGCAGTTCTCCTGTCGTCGATATCCATGCTTTTAAGTTTTTCGGAAATTTCTTTCAGTGTCATGTCTCTACTATGGCAGTCTCGGTTGATTCCTTAAGTATAATTTTTTCTTCGGCTGAAAGGAGGCTTTCTATAGAAAGGAGTATAACCACACTTCCTTTTTTCTTTGCGATACCTTCCAGATATTCTGTTTTCAAGCCCTTAAAGATAGCAGGTGGCAAGGTCATCTCTTCATTGGAAAAGCTTGCTATCTCCCTGACCGCATCAACCACAAGTCCGACCTTTTCTCCTTCTGCTCTGATGAGGATTATCCTTTCGTTTTTTGATTGGGAAAATCTGATACCGAATCGTTTTCGCATATCTATCAGAGCAATCACATCTCCCCTGACGGTTATTATGCCTGAGATAAAATCAGGCAGATTGGGAAGTCCTCTTACCTTCTGGTATTTAAGAATCTCGACAACATTTTTGATGTCGATTCCAAAGTCTTCTTCGCCAAGTCCAAATACGATAAACTGCTTCATTATTTAATCTTGAATGCCTCCATCTCTTTTTTAAGGAGACCGATTTCCTCCTGAAGGGTATTTAATGAAAGCGACAGTGCCTCTACATCTCTCAGGGTTGATGTCCCGATATTTCTTATCTGCTCTACATGGGAGATGATTCCCTCGTTTACTTTCTGCTGGTTCATCGTAGACTGGGTTATCTCGAATAATTTTTCGGCTGCAAGCTCGAGGTTTTTCGATATAAGTTTTGTGCCTGTTGCCTGCTCCGCTGTTCCTTTCTTTGAAACCTCTGCTACCTCCTTTACCTCCCTGATGCTCTCGAGCATATATTCCGAGGACTTAGACTGCTCGTTTGTGGACTTTGCAACACCCGAGACCATTTCCTTTATAGCACTTACAGATGTTGTTATATGACCCAAGCCCTTTGCCTGTTCTTCTGTTGCCTTCTCGATTGACCTTGCCATCCGTGCCGACTTCTGTGCCACCTCAAGGGCAGTGGCTACGGATTCCCCTGCCTTGTAAACCAATGTGTTTCCCTCGTCAACCATCTGCATGCCTGTCTCTATAGAGACCACTGCGTCTGAAAGCTCTGTCTGAATCGTTCTGACAATGCCGGTTATCTCTTTTGTGGAAGAAGCGGTTCTGTCGCTTAATGCCCTTATTTCGTCTGCAACAACCGAAAACCCCTTTCCGTACTCTCCTGCTTGTGCGGCAAGTATTGCCGCATTAAGGCTGAGAAGGTTTGTCTGCTCTGTGACCTCTTTTATGACAGAAAGCATTTTCTCTATATCCTTTGACCTTGAGCCTAAGCGTCTGACTATCTCCACTGAATATTTGACCTTATCCGAGATTTTTTCCATACTCTCAATGGCGTCTGCTATTTGTAGCACACCCTTTTCCGCAGTGATTTCTCTTACCTTGTCTGCAAGTCTCGTTGATTCCTTTGCACCCGTTTCAACCTCTTTGACAGAGGCATTTATCTCCTCCACAGAGGCAAGGGCGTCCTCGACAGAGGACAGGACATTCTCGGAGCTATCTGCCATTGCCTTTGCAGTCTGTGACATCTCAGCCACTATGGAGAAAGAGCTTTCGGATGCCTGAAACAGCCTGCTTGCACTGGATGCTATCTCGTCTGCAATGTTTTTCATCTGGAGAAGGGAAGTAACATTTTCAGAGGAGACCTCCGACATCTTCTCGGTTCCATCGGTTATTTTTTTCTGTGATTCATGGGCATTCTTCAATGACTGGGATATGCTGTCTACTGCAGTTGACTGTTTCTGGACCCCTTGAGTGACATTGTCGAATGTTAGCTGAAGCTGTCTTATAGCCATTGCGACATTGGCGGCAGTGGAATGAAGTTTTGACACAGTGGATGTCATCCCATCCACAAGAAACCTGAGCCCGTGGGCAATAGTGCCAAGCTCGTTTTTTCCTATGTCCGGGATTTTTACGGTCAGGTCCCCTGCTGTAATACTTCTCAGACGGTCCTCGAGCACACTTACGGGTTTGCCAATCTTTCTCTGGAAAAAAAGATAAATGATATATATCGTGATTAAAAAGACCAGCGACTGACCAAGCGGAGGCACTGTGAGAAGCCTCTGCATTGCCTCGTTAACCTGTTTTCCGCTATATGAGATTGTTACCGTGCCTATCTCTTCTACACCTGACTTTAAATGTATAGTAAGCTCGTTTGTCCATGACACAAAGAATGGGTTTATAGTCTTGCCCCTTTGCTGGACTCCTGATGATTTTTCTCTTACGACATTGCCCCCTTTGTCTGTGATACGGATGGAGATTATATCTCCATCCTTCGTAATACCATCTATGTAGCGGTCAAGGGATTCGTAGTTAGAATTCAATATGGCATCCAATGAGGGTTCTCTAACAAGGTTGCCTAAACTGCCAATCTTATTTTTCAGCATTGCCGAGGTATGGGCTTTCTGGTTAAACAGAAACCATGTCCACAAAGAGCCCTGACCCACAATAAGTATAAGAAGCACTATAAATGTAAAACTATTGGCTAATGACCTCCTTAGCAGTTTCATAGTTTTCTAAAGCCTCCTATAGGATTCCGAGCTTTGACATCATAATTCTTATACTGCTATAGTCCTCATCCTTTGCCTCTGTAAAACCTGTATAGCTTCTATCTATCGATTTTAGAATCAAAGAGTCCTCGTCTTGTTTGACATCGAGCTCCAGGAGTGCGGATTTCACCCTTGCCCTATCAGAATCGCTCAAGGATGCGCCTGCACAAATATTAAACTCAGGTATATCATCCGAGAACTTTACGATATGTATTGGCTCTGCCTTGAATTTATTTATAGTTGCCTCCATAACTCCGCCTGCATCGAACTCCTCCTTCAGGACTGCCTTTATTACATCGTCGTGATGTCCGAGGTAGTCGTAATAGTGAAGGTCTTTAAGGTCTATGCCTTCTTCGAGGAGCATTGCCCTTGGAACGATATGGCTCGATGTGGAATGAATATCTCCGAATGCAAATGACCGGTTTTTAATATCCCTTAACGAACCTATAGTGCTACCTGCCTTCGTTATTATTGCCGAGTGGTGGAATGGCTTGCCGTCCCGAAGGGCTTTTACGAGAAGTGTAGCTCCATAATTGCGTGCCTCGATGTATGTAGATGGCGTCATGTAAGATAGTTGTGTAATGCCTTGTCCCAAGTCCTTTATAGCTGACTCGAAGTCCTGAGCTACTTTCAGCTCGACTTTTTTGCCGAGTTTTTTTGAGAGGTATACGGAAAGAGGAGTAAATTTCCTGAACATATCAGCAGGAGACTCAAGAGGCACGATGCCGAATTGTATGACGCCTACTGCCTTTTCCTCTAAAAGCTTGAATTTTTCTACCTCTGCAATAACAAGGTCCGAGTCCTTTGAGAGTTCCCTCAGGGATTTATTCACCCTGAAGGCAATGTCCCTGTTTTCTCTGGGCAGGTCTTTTATCTTATTTACAGCGTCCCTTATCTGACCCGAGCCAACTTTCTGCTCATATATAGCCCTTGAGATATGCTTGCTTTTGTCGGAGACGACCTCGACTGCCTGTGCAATCTGCCTGCTTGCGGATGCTTGCTGATTGGTTGCCGATGTTACCTGATGTGCCGCATTTCTCATTTTTTCCGTGGCAGAAAGGATAAACATTATTCCCTTGGACTGCTCCGAGGTTGCCTTTGCTATCTGGCTTACCATACTTCTTACACGCTCTATGGACTCTGAAACTAACTTTGCGGCTTTTGCCTGCTCTGTAGTAGAGCGTTCTATGGAAATCGCCATCTCGGAGGAAAACTTCGAGCTCTCTAAAATCTTTTTCAGAGCATCGGATGCCTCACCTGAAAGCTTAAGACCCTCCTCGACAGAGACCAGACCGTCATGCATTGCCTCCGTGGCATCTTTAACCTCCTGCCTGACGGATTGAATCAGGGTATCTATCTCCTGTGTTGAAAATGCAGTTCTTTCTGCAAGGTCTTTTATCTCGTCGGCAACCACTGAAAACCCTTTGCCATGCTCCCTTGCCTGCGAGGCAAGGATTGCCGCATTCAGCGCAAGAAGCGTTGTCTGGTCAGTAATGTCATCTATGACTATAAGGATTTTTCCTATCTCCTCTGACCTGCCACCGAGCTTTTTAATGACATCTGCTGTTTTTTCCACAGATGTCTTTATCTTCTGCATTCCCTGCATGGTCTTGTTGATAGCAGTCACTCCGAGGGTTGATGCATCCTTTGTAACCTTTTCGGAAAGCCTTGCGGATTCCTTTGCGCTCAAGTCAACCTCTTTTATGGAGTATATTATTTCCTCGACAGCAGAGAGGGTCTCTTCGGATACCTTTGCAAGGTTTTCGGAATTGTCTGCAACCTCTTTTATGGTTGCAGACATCTCCTCTATGGAGGATGATGTTGCCTCGATTCCACCTGAGAGTTCCTGCGTGATGTATGTTACAGAGCCTATGGACGATGCCATCTGTTCGCTTGAAGAGGCTGTTTGCTCAACCGATGCAGAGAGGCTTTCCGTGCTATCCACAATCTCTGTTATGGCGGCATTCAGCTCCTCCACAGAGCTTGATATGTTGGCTATTGCCTCTGCCTCTACCTGTGTGCCTTCAAGTATCTTTCCTGACTCGGAGTCAACCTTTCCTGTAGTAATTGAAATCCTGCCTGAAACCTCCTTAACCATTTGAAGAATGATGCTTATGGAATGAAGGGAGTCTTTTATAGACCTGTCTAACTTTCCAATCTCGTCCTTTGTAGAGATGTCGGTTTTAAAGGAAAGGTCTCCTTCTGCCATCTTTATGGCATTGGACTCAAGTGTCCGAAGCGGTTTTATGACGAGCCTTCTTATTATCTGCCAGAAAAGCATTCCTAAGATGCCTGTGCCGAGAAGGCTTCCCAGTGCTATGAGGAGCATGAAGTTTCTAATCCTGTCTTGCTCTTTTTCAAGGGAGACAGAAATCTTTATAGCCCCTAACATAGGTGTTTCTGCCCCATGGCAGGAGTGGCATCGAGGGAGATTGTCAAGTGGCATATAAAATGTGAGCGATGTGCCTTTTATCTGGCTCAATGATGCACGGCTTTCAATGAGCCTTTTCAGGGTTTCAGCCTCTGCGATGGGAGCATCAGGCTTAAATGCCTCTCTGCCCTGATGATTATAAACCTCGATTCCTTCAAAATCGGATATAGCTTTAAAGTCTTTTATAAGGTTCACTGTTACTTCTGCTTTACCATCTAACATCGTCTCCTCTATGCCTTTTGTGATGAGCATTGCACTTGCCTTTAGCCTGTCTTCAGCAATGGACTTGATACTGTCTTTAACTATGAAAAACACAAAAAGGCTGACCGTTATTACGCCCACTATAAGTATGACAAAGCCTACGCTTAGAATCTTGAATTCGAGCCTTTCTTTTAACATCTATTTTTCTCCTACCTTGAAATTTAGCGCCTCATCGCAATGCACAATCGATATAAACCTGCCATCCAGAAAGGCAACCCCTTCGATAAACCGTAGCTCGGACTCTGTCAGATGAGATGGCGGATTGACTATTGACTCTGCAGGGATTCTTACTACATCTACGACCTTGTCTACAAACACTCCTATAGAGCCTTTTTCCCCTTTAAGTATCAATATCTTTGCTTTACTTCTGTCTCCTACATCTTTAAGAAGAAACCTTTTTCTGAGGTCTATCAAGGGGATGATTTTTCCCCTTAGGGAAGTAACTCCTATTATGAATTCATGGACACGGGGCAGCAGTGTAACCTTCTGGGACCTTAGAATCTCCTCGACATCAGAGACCTTGAATGCATAGTCCTCATCGGACAGCTTGAATGTAAGGAGCTCGATTATGTCGTCTTTTTCCTGTTTCAGCTCGGGTTTTTCTTCGGGTATTTTCTGAGATGGCTCTTCTTTCACTTCAATCGGAAGGACTGCACTTTTGTCCTCCTCGAGGATGGGCTTTTCGGTAGTAGTGTCTTTTGTTTCAGGTACAATAGTGTCTTTCGGGGTTTGTTCTTTTTCAGCCTGTGTTATGGCAGGCATAATGTCTTCGGGAGATTCAGTGGCTTTTTCTTTTTCGAGGGTGCTATTTCCTGTCTGCTGAGCCTCTTTTTCAGCCTTGAGCTTTTTTCTTATCTTGGCTATATCCATAGGTTATATTAATACCTTAAACATGGAAAACATATAATTTTTGCATAAATATGCAACAAATGTAAAGGGTTACTACTTACTGTCTACGAGTTCCGCTGTTATAGAGCCAACCTTAACCTTCATTTTTACCCTGACAGGTAGCCTTCTTTCGTCATCCGAAAGCCACATACGGATTTCGTTTTTTTTGGATGCTGAGCGCATAGAGGATTTAACGACAATCGTATCGAATATGCCCAATGGGGTCTTAATCTTTTCTTTTCTTAAGACAGAAACCTCTACATCCCATGTCTGTGTGGTGCTATTCACATGGTCAAACATTATAGCCGCATTGTCTTTATGGTGGAATATCACCTCTTTGTTTTTCCTGTGTACTCCCTCTTTCATGTCCATGTGATAGCTAAGTGGAAGCAATAGGCGGTCATCTAAGAGCGTAGTGCTTAAGGTATCCTCAACAGGATAGAATGTGGAGATATATTTTGAGGATTTAACAGTTGCCGTAATTATCGTTGTGTCATCCGAGACCTTTTTAATCTCAAGAAGGGCTGTGCCTGCCTTTATACCGCTCCATTTGAGGCTGTAACTAAGCCTTTCGGGGTTATCGAATGCACTTTTTTGCATATCTGAGCTTAAGCCTTTGCCTTTCATATAAAGGCGTTTTACTATGCGAGCTCCTACCTCAAAGTTCTGATATTGATATTTTTTATCCATCATGCCGGAATACTCTGTTTTTGACCTCCCCACTCTGGCATCGTTCATGTCAATTACCAAAGTTGCATTCTCTATCGAAATTGAATCCGTAAATTTCGACCTGACATCAATCGGAATGTCTTGCTTGATATTGTTTTCGGCAAGCACCGCATGGATGAGTCCCCTTACAGGATTATAGTTTGCAGTATTCCTGCTGAACTCATAGGTTAATTTTTTATCCGAAAGGGTGCTTGCCCATGGAAGCCTGAGAAGCAGGATTCTTTTTATATGAGAGAAATCGGCAGATGCTACTTTTTGTCTGACGAAATTCAGTTCCATGTTTGCATTTTGAGCAGTGTTAAGTGTGTTTTTCAATGTAAGGCTGAATGAGGCAATTACAAGCAAAATGCCGATTGTCAGAGGTATATGCCTTAATCTGGAGTGTCCGAGTGCCTGCCTTATCCGATAAAGAAGCCCGAACTCTGCTATCACTATAAAAGAGGCGTATGGGAAAAATATGCGGTATTCGACAAAAGACCCCTTTGATAGGAGTATGGGAGTATTGGCAAGCAATAATAAAACTCCGAGTGCAAGTCCTATTTGCATGGACCAATAAATCGTCCTTTTCTTGCCAATGGATTTAACTGTGTCGGATTTCTTAAATCTATATGTCACAAAGATAATCCCGGCAAGAAATATGGCAAAAATTATCTTTCCTGCGCCAATGCCAAATATAGGGTGCCATATCCCTGAAATGGCTGTTTCCGAGAGCCTATAGAATAATCTAACTTTGTCAAGGAAGTCTGTAGTTAAAGAAAAATGGTATTTTGGATTTTGAAGAGCTGATATGTATTCAAGGGACGATGATATGGATGGAATAGTTAAAAGAAAAGGAAGAATCACAAACTTTTGCAATATAAAATATATTGCTATCCCTGAGACCATAAACACCATATCACGAAGGACGATTCTTCGGGTTTCATGCCATGAAGAAAACTCGGAAAACACAATTCTCATAAAAGGGAAAAGAAGTATAGATAGAGATGTCGGAGGATAAATAAACAGCGTGATAAGGAAAACGGCTTGGGCTATGGTAAGGGTTGCAAGTTTTCCGAATGTGCTCTCGTATCTACCTGCTTTATCTAAGATCATATACGAAACAATAACAAGCAGGATGTTTAATGCACCTGGCACAAAATTAGTTGCCCATACTATATAGACCTGAGATGAGGGAAGCATGACGATGCAAAATGTAATCATCAGTGGCCATAAACGGCTTAACGAAAGCCGATGGATAAGATAATAGGCGATAAGCAGTGAAGCATAAATGGAAACCAAGAATGAGATAAGACGGGCAGAGGTAAAATCAGAGATGCTCTCCAGAAATATAAACTGTATATTCAGAAACAAAGCCCCAATAGGCCTTCCCTCGAGTATCAGGTTTATTGTCTCTGGGAATTGAAGCCATGGTGCGAAATAATACCCTTTATACATGAATCTCGAATAATCGTTATGTAGGGCAAATTCAAAAACAAAGGCAGGAAGATAGGCAAGAAAGGCAAATACAGGGAAAAGAAGTAGCGTTATTTTCCCCGAGATATGCGAGTCTTTAAGTTTTCGAAAGAGAGAGGTCATTGTTTATCTCAGGCGCCTAATCGGCAATGATTACGCTCATCGGAACCGTGGGTTTTTCCTTATCATCGAGCAGTGTCTTGTCTTTATCGAAGATGTCGAATTCTAAGATATAGTTTCCAGAAATAGACATGGCAAATACCCCGACATTTACCGTAACATCTTTGTTTGGGTTTAGAGCATGGGGCAATGGCGTCTTCAGTCCTACATCTAAGAGGACTTCTTTGTTTTCTTTTGAAATCCAGCGATATGAAATATAGGTCTCATGAAGCTTATCTCTGTCTGGCCATATTTCATTGCTTTTGTTTTTAACTTTGACCATTACCTCTGTGTATTCATTTACAGGAACCGCATATAGTGGAGAGTCAACAAAAACATCGACCTTTGGTACTGTCTTTGTCATAGGCATGTCTATGAACATGCCACAGGTTGATAGATATAGGATAACCATGCCCAAAAAAACCACCCTGAAGATTAAAAAATTACGCCTGGGACTTTTCATACGATCTTGTTATACTACAGATTAAATCCGATGTCAATACAATTGTCAATTGCAGTGGCAATTTGCCTCTCCTGCCACAAATAATTTATTCTAAGACATGAGTGTTAAGGTTTTCTATGTCCCTTTCGGACAAAGGAATTTAGCAGAGACGCTTTTTAAGACAGCACTGAAAGACATTGGCATTTCTTCAGGCACAACATTACCTGACTATTCAGGTATCCTCTATATTGCACCGAGGAGAGAGATAATTGCCGAAAGGATGAGGTCGTTTCACAGGCTTGTAGGTGGCTCCTACATTCCGCCTGAGATGCTGACATTAAGTGAGATTTCAAAAAGACTCTGCTTTTCTTTCGGAAATAAGGTCATACTGCCAAACTTTCTAAGACCTGTTGTTATATCGGGCTTTGCAGAGGAAGGTATAGGCATTTCGGCAATTACCTCCGGGTTTATCGGTGAGATAAAGCACTCATACCCAACAGAGACCATGGACAAGGTGAGTGACATCATAAACTCTTTGCTAACCAAATCATGCGCGCCTCAGGCAGTTTCAAACAGGGTTTCCAATGCAATGAATACATTCAGACAATACTCTGACCTTATGCAAAGCCATGAGGCAATCGATGAGGACGATGCCCTACTACTCAGCCCCTCCATAATAGAGAAGAAACTTAATATAAAGACACTTATACTTGATGGCTTCTCAGAAGCAACGAAAGCTGAAAAATCCGTCATTTCCCAATTAATTGCTAAGACGGAAAAAACTATAATATCCATACCTGTAAGTAATAATTATACTTATTTTACGAGTAGTTATATTGATTTTATAAAGAATAACTTTAAGACTGAAGAGACCTATTTAAGTGCTGATTTAGAGGCAGGCAGGGATGTGAAGGTTACATATCATCCATTCCCTTCCGAGGAAGAGGAGGTTGAGGGTATAGCGAGGCATATAAAAAGTGCATTTATATCAGGCAGGCAGAGGAATCTCGATAGTGTTGTAGTTGCCTTTCCAGAGCTTGGAAAATATAGGGCAATGATTGCACGGGTTTTTAAAAGGTATGGGATACCCTATACAATGGCAGAGCCTTTGCCAGTTGCAGGTGAAAGGCAATTCCTTGACATGCTTTGTCTTTTAGAGAGCATAGCAGATGACTATCCGAGACTGACTTTTATGAATTTTCTTTTTTCTCCTTATTTTCGAGGACTGCCACAAGCATTAAAAAACTCTGCACCGAGGCTTTGCCTCTCTGGAATCCTGAAGGGAAAGTCTCAGTGGCTAAAGGCATTCGAGGCAGAGGGTAAGATAGTTTATTCAGCAGGGAAAAGGGTATTCAAGAGGCTTAAGCCATTAGAGACAATAAAGGATAAGGCAGGGTATAAGGATTATCTTAATGCATTAAACGAGATACTTTTGGGTTTTGGATTTACTGCAAAGGAAGACTCGGATGTTCAAACAGCTCAGGAGACAAAAGATATACTAAAATGGCTTGGTCTTGTCGATAGTATAACAGGGAAAGGCACTAACATAAGGGGATTTATCGATAGCTTAAGGTATATCCTTGAGCATATTATGGTTAAGCCCGAAGGCACAGGGGTTCAGGTCATGTCTTTGTTTGGTGCATCAGGGCTTGAGCCGGAGTTCCTTTATTTAGGTGGCTTAAAAGATGGCGAAATACCCTCTTTGCCTGAGATAGACCATCTCCTGCCTGACAGCTTAAGGACAGGGCTTGGACTGACGAACCTCAAGGCATATCTTACGAGGCAGGAGTTTCTCTATCACAGGCTTATAGCATCCTCAAGAGGGCTTTATCTTACCTATCCTACAATGGATGGAGATAAGTTTTTCCTTCCCTCGCTTTTTCTCAGGGATGCCATTGGAAAAAAACACAGGGTATCAGGGGTTTTGTGTTTGGAAGAGGAGCTTTTAAGAAAAAAAGGCGGTAAGCCCTTTTCAGAGTATATAAGGGAAATCCAGGGGCTTAAGGCATGGACCCGAGGATTTTCGGAAAACTCTTATATCCATGTTACCGAGATAGATAGCTACAGGCGGTGTCCAAGAAGATTTTTCATGGACAGAATCCTTAGCCTTAAGCCTTCTGAGATAAAGGACTACGAGCTTGAGGCTATAACAGTAGGAAGCGTAATACACAAGGTGATGGAAAAACTTATACCATGCACAGAGACAGAGATTGGTTCGTTTCGGGAAAGGGCAGGAACGGTTTTGAAGGAGGTCATTTCGGATATGAACTTAGAGCCTTACTGGAGGGCTTTTGTAAAGGAGTCGTTTCTTACATTACTGCCTGAGATATTTGAAATCGAGCAGGCTCTGAGGGCAGATGGATTTTCATTTAAGAGTGCAGAGTTTACCTTAAAAGGACAGCCATTAAAGGGCGTAAGACTTGAAGGGAAAATAGACCGAATAGATGAGAAAAATGTTCTGAACCTTCAGGATGAAAACCTTGTTCAGGTTATAGATTACAAGACAGGCAGGGCAGAGCTAATCGGCAGTCAGATACTGAAGGCAGGGGAAACACTCCAGCTTTTTCTTTATGCAGCACTTCTTAAAGAGAAAAACATAACAACTGAACGGGTGGGCATATATTCCCTCAGGGATGTTCATATTAAATGGATTCCAAGCAGGGTAGACAAGAAGACTGGACGCATCTTGAACGATTACATCTCGTCTTCGCTCAGGTTTCTTAAAGACACTGTAGAAGGTATGAGAAAGGGTGATTTTCCTGCCCTGCCAATACAGCCCGGGATATGCAGGCATTGCCATGAAAGACCATATTGTCCTTATATTCAGGGCTTAGAGGGGTGATATGCAGGAGTTTCTAAATGTTACAAAGAGTCTGATTATCTCATCTCCAGCAGGCTCAGGGAAGACCGAGAAGCTTGCAAGAAGATATATCGGTCTCCTAAAGGCAGGCTCTGATGTGGAGAGGATTCTTGCAATCACATTCACAGAGAAGGCATCTGCTGAAATGAAACAGAGAATCTTAGACATTCTCCAAAGGGATGACCAACTGTTTTTCGAAAGCATAAAGGACAAAATCCCCCTTATGCGTATCTCGACCATTCATTCTTTTTGCCTTAGACTACTTAAAAGGTTTTCCATCGAGCTTGGGCTTGACCCCTCGCTTGGAGTGTTAGATGAGTTTAATGCCTACACCCTCTGGCATCAAGCAGGGTTTGAGTGTCTTGAGACTGAAAAGAACAAGCCTTCTTTATTTTTCGATGCAATGAAAGAGCATGGCTTAAGAGGAAACGAAAGTCTTGGAAGGGTTCTCGATGAGCTCTATAGGATGAGACCCAGACCCGAGCTCATATTAAAGGAAGGATATAATATCTCCACAGAGGACGAAAAAAGGATCCTTGCCCTTTATGCGAAATGCCTCGAAAGGTATGAAATGAAAAAGCGTGAGAGGCATGCCCTTGATTTTAGCGACCTCGAAATTTTCACATACGAGGCTTTATCAGGAAGTGCAGAGTGGCATAACATACTTTATGCCTTCGATGAGCACACAGACCACCTTCTCGTCGATGAGTTTCAGGACACCTCTACGCTTCAGTGGAGGATTATAGATAAGCTTACCGAGGAGTGGCGCTCTGGCATGGGTGCAAAAAAAGATATGGGGAAGACACCAACAATCTTCCTTGTTGGAGACGAGAAACAATCGATATACCACTTCAGGGGTGCAAATGTAAGTGTGTTTGAAGCCGCAAAACAGAAGTTCTCCGAGTGGCTCGGAAAAGACTACTCCTTTGAAGAGATTAAGGACAATTACAGAAGCCTGCCTGAGATTGTGAATTTCGTAAACAGCCTTTTTGAAAGGCTCATGACTCCACAGCTTGAAAAGTGGCGCACAAGATACTGTCCATTTAACGCAATAAGAAACGGCAAAGGCGCGGTGGAGCTTATACTTTTCGAGGATGGTATTAACACAAAGCAAAACCGCATGAAAGAGGCAGGCATACTTGCAAAGGCAATAAAAGGACTTCATGGCAGATACGAGGTCTTTTCAGGAAATACAAAAAGACCTTCCAAATTTCAGGATATGGTAATTCTCCTTAGAAGAAGGACACATCTTTCTATTTTCGAGAATGCCCTGAGAAAAGAAGGTATTCCGTTTATCGTGCAGAAGGGCATAGGGTTTTTTGACGAGCCAGAGACTGCACTTCTAAGGGAGTTTGTGCTTTTTATAATCGACTCTTCTGACGATTACAGCCTGTTTAATCTTCTGAGGTCTCCTTTTTTTGGTATTGACCTCAAGAGCCTTTTTAATGTTATCTCCTCGGAAGAGGGCATCCTCAGGGAAAAACTCCATGAGCATAAGGACTTCAAGAAGGTCTCGGAACTTATAGAGTCATGGATTCAAAGGAGTGCCTTCTTACCGATTTCTATGCTCATAGAGGACATGCTGATTGAGACATCCGGATGGTCTTATTTTCAGGAGAGACAAAGATATGCAAATATCAAAAAGTTTATATCCATGGTCGAGGCATTCGAGGCAGGAGGGCTCTGTCCACTTGAGATAAGGGAAAAACTTATCAGGCAGAGACACGTTTCGGAGGTTCCAAAGGCTAATGTAAACGCAGAGGAGATGGATGCAGTCAAGATAATGACGGTTCATGCCGCAAAAGGACTTCAGTTTCCAATGGTCTTCGTTCCATCCCTCGATGAGCCAAATATGCCAAGGACATCGATGATTGCAATCGACGATG
This sequence comes from Nitrospirota bacterium, assembly GCA_016207905.1. Lineage (NCBI taxonomy): Bacteria > Pseudomonadati > Nitrospirota > Nitrospirota bacterium. The sequence continues at coordinate 20,977 of JACQZC010000024.1, forward strand.
AGCCTGAAGGCATTACATTCAGCTATGAGCCCGAGACAGAAAAGCGGAAACGAAAATTGCTCTTTGAAAAGCAAAAGCAAAAAGAGCTCGAAGAGGAAAAAAGGCTTTTCTATGTTTCGCTGACAAGGGCAATGGACTACCTGTGTATGTCAGGCGCACTCAAAGACAATAAGGGGAAAGAGGCTCCAAGCAGACTTGCCTACATAAAAAGTGCTTTTGGACAATTGGAGCCCCCTCTAAACACATTTCCCTTCGATATCTTAACCGAATCAGATGTGATGAAAAGATACGAAAGCGTATCAGGTATATCCATGGAAGAAGATACGGGATTTATGTCCGAGGCGTCTTATACCTCGGCAGTTCCTTTTGAGCCTGCCTTTCAGTGGCGAACCGTCACAGAGGACATTGACATAAGGGCTAAACACGGAGATGACTGGGTCGTTACAGGAAGAATCCTTCATACGCTCTTTGAGGAGATTTCAAAAGGAATCATCTCTCCGAAGGATATAAAAGAAAGGGCAGGGCTACTCCTTAGGGAAGAGGCAATGGAAAAGCCTGCCGAAGAAAGGGTCATGGAGATTATAATAACCGACATAGAAAAACTTAATAAGAAAGGGCTTTTGGAAGGCATAATCCTGCCAAAGAAAAATTCGTTTTCAGAGCAGGCATTTCATATCCAGATAGGAAAGAATGTTTTTAAGGGAAGGATTGACAGGCTTATATTTCCTTCTGAGAAAGAGGCACTTATCTATGACTATAAGACATTTCCTGTAAGGGATAAAGAGATGCCTGAGCTTATCGAGGAATACAGGTTTCAGATGGAGGTCTATAAAGAGGCAGTGGAGAGGATTTTTAAGGTAAAGGTAAAGGCATATCTTCTTTTTACGCATCTGCCTGAGATTATTCAAATATGCTGATGTATTGCCTCTGCCTCAGTGCTTCCAAGCCAGTTTAGAAATGTCCTATTTGGTTAATTAGGACATTATCATTTTGGCAGGACATCAGGCGTTTCACAAAAGGAAACCTTTATGATAAAATTCTTCTATGAAGAGGGTGCTTTTTGTTTTGCTCATTGCAGGAGTCTTATTTACAGGCTGTAAGGAAAAGCCCAAAAACCCGATAAAGGAATACGGAACAGCACTCATTAATTCCTATGAGAGGGCTAAGGATTCGCACCCATGAAAATTTCGGTCTCTGACCACGCTTCATTCAGTCGGCAGAAGGTAACTTTTAGCAAACTCTGCCGATTAATCGGCATCGAACACGCTAAAATTTTTAACCCTTCAGCCTCCTTCATTACACTGAAATTTTCTAAAGGGGGGATTAAGGGGGATTTAGAAAAAGGTGGAAATGGACATAGTGAAACATTTCAGGTGAAACATTTCATATTGACTGCTTCCATTTTTTACTGATATAGTGCGACATATGAATAAAAAAATCTCAAAAGAAAAAAGGCTAAGGTTCAAGACTGATGCTACGGATGACAACAGAGCTGATTTGAACAATTTGAAAAAGATTGAACGCTCTAACGATGAAAATGAAGATAATTCAAACACTTAGGACAGTGCAATTTGAACATATAAAAAAGGAGATGGAAACGATTTTTGGAAGCAGTAAATCTTTAGGGGGCTGAGGTAAAAAGATAAGGTCTACCTTAGAAAAGGATACCTGCCTTGTGGTAAAATCAATGCTGATTGGATAAAGGAGGTTTTTTAAAAAATTGAGATTCTCAAGGATGTTTATTCCGACATTAAGGGAAACTCCATCTGAGGCAGAGGCAATAAGCCACAAGCTGATGCTTAGGGCTGGGTATATAAGACAGCTTGCCTCTGGGCTTTATATGTTTCTTCCACTTGGCTGGAGGGTTCTAAATAGGATTAATGCCATTATCAAGGAGGAGATGGAGGCAATAGGTGCTCAGGAGATTTCCCTGCCTGTGCTACACCCAGCAGAGATTTGGCAGGCAACAGGCAGGTGGTTTGATATAAAAGACGAGATGTTCAGACTCAAAGACAGGACTGATAGGGATATGTGTCTTGGCATGACTCATGAGGAGGTTATGACATGGCTTGCAGGAAAAGAGCTACGCTCTTACAGGCAGTTGCCTCAGATATGGTATCAGATACAGACAAAGTTAAGAGACGAGGCAAGACCAAAAAGCGGTGTGCTGAGAACAAGGGAATTTATAATGAAGGACAGCTATAGTTTCGATAAAGACGATGTGGGTCTTGAAAAAAGCTATCAAGTTCACGAGAAGGCATACAGGAGGATTTTCGATAGATGCGGGCTAACATTCTATCAGGTTGAATCAGACCCCGGAATGATGGGCGGAGGCAGCGCTCACGAGTTTATGGCACCAAGCAAAGCAGGCGAAGACGAAATTGCAATCTGTGTCTCCTGTGGGTATTCTGCAAATATAGAGATTGCACGCTCCTTACCTTCTAAGGTAAAGAAAGAGGACTGGCTTTACGAGGAGGTTCACACACCGGATAGACGAACTGTCGATGAGGTCTCTGAGTTTTTAGGCATCGGTAGGCAATATTTTATTAAAAGCCTTCTTTTAATGGCAGTCGAGGGTCCTATCCTTGCACTTATAAGAGGAGACGAGGAGCTGAACGAGAGAAAAATGCAGAGGCTGATTGGCCATTTTAGAACAGCACTTAAGGATGAGATTAAAGACACCCTCGGTGTCGAGGTAGGCTTTATAGGACCTATGGGGCATAAGCTCAGAATTATTGCCGATGATTCTCTTAAGGAAGGGGTTTATATCTCAGGCGCAAATAGATTGGATTTTCATGCAAAGGGCATAGTGCCTGGTGTGCATTTCTCTCCTGAGTGGCATGATATTCATGTGGCAAGACCTGATGAAGGATGTCCTAAGTGTGGCATGCCATTAAGAGTAGATCGCTGTATAGAAGTTGGCAATATATTTAAGTTAGGCACAAAATACTCCGTCTCTCTCAAGGCATTCTTCTTAGATGAAGACGGAATGGAAAGACCTCTCGTAATGGGCAGTTATGGCATAGGACCGGCAAGGATTGCGGCATCTGCTATAGAGCAAAATCATGACAGTGATGGAATCATATGGCATCCTTCCATATCGCCCTTTGATGTAGAGCTTATACCCCTGAACATGAAAGACAAAGACATAACGAAAACAGCGGAGACACTTTATAACAGTCTCGTCAAAGAGGGCATAGAGGTACTTTTGGACGATAGGGATGAGAGGGCAGGAGTAAAGTTCAAGGATGCAGACCTCATAGGCATTGCAAAGCATATCGTTATTGGCGAGAGAAACCTTAAGCAAGGGCTTGTAGAGATAAAAGACAGAAAGACAAAGGACTCTATAAAGGTCAAGCCTGAGGATGTAGTAAGGACGCTTAAGTCTTGAAGTCTGTAGATTATATAGTTCGGGCAGAATATCTTTTGCCAATGGATGAAAACCCCAGCCTCATTAAAGACGGCGGAGTGGTTGTTTCAGGCAGTAAGATAGTTGAAGTGGGCAGTTTCAAGGAGCTTTCAAAGAATTATAAGCCTAAGAAAATCATTGGCGGCAAAGGAAAGGCAGTTCTTCCTGGGCTCATAAACACCCACACCCATGCGGCAATGGTCCTTATGAGAGGCATGGCAGATGACATCTCTCTTAAGGAGTGGCTTGAGCGTCACATATGGCCCTCAGAGCAAAAGTGGCTTAGCCCTTCGTTTATCTCCGATGCAGTTTCTCTTGCCTGCCTTGAGATGCTTAAGGCAGGGATTACGACCTATAACGATATGTACTTCTACGAGCATGTCTCAGCCAATACTGCAAAAAAAATGGGTATGAGGGCTGTCTTAGGCTCAGGGATTTTGGATTTTCCGACAAAGACAGCAGGCTCTGTAGAGGAATATCTCAAGAATGCAGAGGAGTTCATAAAGGCATGGAAAGATGATGAGCTTATCACCCCATGCGTTGCACCCCATGCAGTCTATACCTGCAATTTAGAGACACTTAAAAAGGCATTCTTACTTTCGGAAAAATACGATACCCTGATTCACATCCATCTGTCCGAGACAAGGTGGGAGGTGGCTGAGTCTCTAAAGAGATATGGAAAAACCCCGGGTATGCTCCTTGAAGGTCTTGGCATCCTGAGCAGAAGGCTTCTTGCGGTGCATTGCATCTGGCTTTCCGATGAAGAGATAGAGGTGTTTGCAAAAAGAGGTGTTGGTGTCTCACACTGTATCGAAAGCAATCTAAAACTTGCCTCGGGTGTTGCCCCAGTCCCAAAGATGCTTAAGGCAGGCATAAAGGTAACATTTGGCACAGATGGTGCGGCAAGCAATAATGACCTGAATATTTTCTCTGAGATGTCGACTGCGGCAAAACTCCATAAGTCAGTCTCGGATGACCCGACAACGCTTCCTGCAAAGACCGTTATCAAGATGGCAACCCGATGGGCAGGAGAGGCACTGGGACTTGGAGGCATCATAGGGTCTTTAGAGAAAGGAAAATCAGCAGACCTTATAGTGGTTGACCTTCTGCGGCCGCATCTGACCCCTGTCTATAACATTTTCTCTCACATTGTTTATTCCATGAGACCATCGGATGTGGAGACTGTTATGGTAAATGGGAAGCTCGTCGTTGACAAAGGAAGGCTTCTTACAGGAGATGAGGAAGAGATACTTAATAAGGCAGGAAGATGGGGTGAAAGGATAAAGAAGGGCTAAATCCTTCTTCTTCCCTCAAGGGATTTTTTTAGCGTTACCTCGTCTGCAAACTCTATGTCCCCTCCGATTGGAAGTCCATAGGCGATTCTTGTGACTACTACATCAAATGGAGTTAATGCCTCAGATAGATAAAGGGCTGTGAGTTCGCCTTTTGTGTTTGGGTTTGTGGCGATAATCACCTCCTTTGTGCTATCTGCCTTTACTCTCTCGATTAGCTCTTTTATTCTGAGTTTTTCGGGTGTAAGTCCATCGGTTGGAGAAATCGCACCCATAAGCACATGATATAAGCCCTTAAATCCAGTCCTCTCTATAACTAAGATATTGCTGGGCTCTTCAACAACACAGAGCGTTTTTCTGTCCCTTGCATCATCTGAGCATATGAAGCAAATATCGGACTCGGTGATATTAAAGCAGTTTTTACAAAACCTTGCGGTTTCTTTCACATTCTTTATTGCCTCTGAAATGGCTTTTGCATCCTCATCAGGCATGTTGAGTATGAAGAAGGCAAGCCTCTGGGCAGTTTTTCTTCCAACTCCAGGAAGCTTTGTAAGGGCAGTTATCAGATTCTGTATTATTCCCTCTGGCACTCTGTTACCTTCCGAAGAGGCTTCCAAGTCCGCTGATTCCTGGTAGCTGAAGTCCGCCTGTTAGTTTTGACATCTCCTCGTTCATCATCTCCTGAGAGCGCCTTAATGCCTCGTTAACTGCGGCAAGTATGAGGTCCTCGAGCATCTCTATATCATCGGGATTGACAGCTTCCTTTTCGATTTTTATGGAGACTATCTCGCCACCGCCTGTGGCAGTGACAGTGACCATGCCGCCTCCTGAGGATGCCTGCACTGTTTTTTTCTTTGTCTCCTCCTGCATCTTCTGCATCTCAGCTTGAAGTTTCTGAGCCTCACGCATTATGTCACCGAGCATCTTTTTAGACATCTAAACCTCCTCTTTGTTAGGGCTCTCAGAGCCCTTTACATCTACTATTCTTCCATCGAAAAGCTCTATTACCTCTTTTATTAGAGGCTCTGACATTATCTTTTCCTTTATGTCTTTTTTCTTAAGGGTTTTTTTGCTGGTGATATCAATCTCTATATTCACCGAGCTATTAAGGATACTGGATGCTATCTCCTGTATAAGCAGGAGGTTTTCCCTTATCGGCTCTGCGCATATATCGGAGTCCTGTTTCTCGAAGGACAGGGTAATGGTATCACCCATCTTCATAAGGGTTGCCTTTGACAGCTTAGAGGCTGCTACAGGGTCATTGAGTTTTTCGGTAATAAGTTTAAGGAGGCAATCCCCTGTGATTTCAGAATCTTCTGTATTATGGATTTCAGGTTTCAAATTTGAAATTTCAGAATCTTCTCTGGCTATAGGGGGTGCAGGAGGAGTAAACCCCTCTATATTTGCGATTGCCTCTTTAATAGGTTTTAATATGCCGAGATAACTTATTTTCAGAAGGGACATCTCGAGGGCAATTCTCGGATTAGATGTAAGCCTCACATCGGATTCTGTCTTAATCATCTCGGAAAGCAAAAGGGTGAGGAAATCTGCCGAGACATTCGGAAGCCTGTTTTTCAAAGAATTCAATTCCTCTTTACTTATATCGAGTATCTCATCTGCATTGGGTGTGAGTTTCGAAACGAGTATGTCTCTTAAGAATTTTGTAAGGTCTTTTGCAAATGCCCTTGGGTCCTCTCCCTTGTCAGTCATCTGCTGGATTATCTCGATTATTTTTTCCCTGTTGGCATTTATAATCGCCTCTGTTATGTCCATGAGGACATCGAAGTCCGCACTGCCCAGGATGTCTTTAATATCAGATTCCTCAATCTCTGCCGTAGAAGAGGCAATCTGGTCTAATATCGTGAGGGCATCTCTCATACTGCCATCGGCGGCACGTGCCAGCATATCCAGTCCATGCTCTGAAATCTTTATGCCCTCTGAGTCTGCTATAAGCCTGAGCCTCTCTTTAATCTTTTGTGAAGGTATTGTTCTGAAAGGCATGTGCTGGCATCTTGAAATCACAGTCAGGGGAATCTTTTTTGGTGCGGTTGTTGCAAGCACAAAAATTACATGGGGTGGTGGCTCCTCGAGTGTCTTAAGAAGGGCATTGAATGCCGATGTTGAAAGCATATGGACCTCATCTATTATATAGACCTTATATCTTCCCTCCGAAGGAGCATATTTTACCTGTTCCCTGAGGTTCCTTATGTCGTCGACACTGTTATTGGATGCTCCGTCTATTTCCATTACATCAATGGATGAGCCTTCCTTGATAGATATGCAGGATGGGCATGAGCCACATGGTGTTGCAGTAGGTCCGCTTTGGCAGTTTAGTGCCTTTGCGAGGATTCTTGCAGTAGATGTTTTTCCAACCCCTCTTGGACCTGAGAATATATAGGCATGTGCGACATGCCCGTGCTCTATCGAGTTTTTAAGAAGTCTCTGAATAGGCTCCTGTCCTATAAGGTCATCGAACCTCTGTGGTCTCCATTTTCTTGCAATCACAAGGTAGCTCATGAAAGATTTTCCTTACAGGCAACGGCTTACTGCGGCACTGAGGCACGGTGCTTACCGTTGCTTCCTTCCGGACCTGGCGGGGTTCACACTTACCTCCTGCGCAGGGCCATTGCCTGAAATATTATTTTAACATACCATCATCCCTTTTTATTCCAAATTCGGTTTCAAGTATTTCTAAGGCAACCCTTTTCATCTCCACAGGGTCAGGCTTTTCCTTTGGCATCCTATCCTTGAGCCTTAAGGCGGCATGAAGCAGGTTTGCATATGCATAGGCGGCTTGTGAGTCTACGGCAGGGTGACACTCCAGATGTCTTCGGAACTTTTCAAGGAGCCCGTAAAGCCCCTGCATTGCCTGTTGCTCAAACCCTGCCGTGTCTACGAGCACGACTGTTCGCTCTTTCCAGCCCTCCTTCAGTTTCCACTTGTGAAGCGTCTGGGCAGATATGTTTAGTCCATATACCCTTAGCCTTTCAAGTATTGTCGGTATGTCCTTGCCAGCCATCTGCTCATAGACCATAAAGGCAAGTTCCTTGCTTTCCTTTGACCCTTTCCTCATATTAAGCCTCCTTTTAAGTTTAGTTTACTGGGGGAGGGGGGGTGTCTTCATAACCCATTGATTTTTAAGGATTCCTTCTTCCGAATGCTTCCGATTTGCTTCCGTTTTCTTCTGATTTAGTTCACTTTTGTGCAGTTTTCGTTCACTTTCTGCATTCCGACTTGTTCGGAATCTTTCTTCAGAAGGACTCCTACCCCTTTCAAACTATAGTTAGTATAGGGCTTTTGAAACCCTTTTGTCAAGTAAAAAATGGACTATGGTTTATACAGCTTTGTCATTCCCCACCTTGTCATTCTGAACCCTGAAACTGTCATCAAAAAAAAAAAAAAAGCAACCTCCTTTTAA
>JACQZC010000025.1 GCA_016207905.1 Nitrospirota bacterium
AAGCCAGTTCGAAATCAAACTCACTCTCTCGTCCATAGGTCTCACCTCTCTCCATGGCATCGCAATACCTCCTTGCTCTGCCATTATACTGTTACCCATGTCCGTAGGTTAATCTGTTACCTATGTTAGCAGGTTGCACCCAACTATACCAGTCTCAAGGCTGTAACCGCAAACGCTACACAGGATTTATCAAATATATAGCAGTTTGTTTTTGATACTTTCTTTAGTATATCCTGAAAGAACTCTTGATACCCTTCGGGCAAGTTCGTATATATTTCTTCTGGTGGCTATGATAACACCTGCATGGTCTTTGCCCTTGGCAATAAGTTCCGCATATAACTGCTCATAATGGGTTCTGTTATGTGTCAGAAAGACGCATTCTTTCTTTATGGCGTAATCCATCTGCTTTATGTCTGTGGCTCCAAGCATTTTCTCCCCAAGAGTGGTTAGAACCTTAAAGCCCTTTGCCTCAAGGAGTAGTTTTATAAGGACATCAACATCTTCATCACAGTAAATTGAAATCACTTTAAAGATGAATGAATTTTGTCTGCTGGTATCTGATTCTTTTCAATGTATTTGTTAATTTCTCTCTGGTGGTCGCTATAGTAACTCAGCGATTCAAACACCTGAGCAAGTGTGAGGTGGGGCATATGGATTACAATCTCTTCAGGAGACATGCCAAGCCGCCAGTTTTCTACAATAGCCCTAACCGGAGTCCTTGTCCCTTTGATTACAGGCTCTCCGCCAAGTATCTCTCTGTTTTTCGTGATGTATTTATATTCTGTTGTGACCGGCATATCAAGATTGTAATTCATGGGGTATGCCTTTGTAAAGTGTTTCTTCAGCTACTTCAAAGACACCTCTCCTGTTTTCGGATTATAGGTATATCTTTCAGAAGGGATTTCCATGCCTGAAAAGACGGAAAGCTCAGTCAGGGTTTCAGGGTATCTTCCATTCTGGGCATAATAAATTGAAAGCGCCTTCCTGATAGAGCTGAGGTCTGCCTCTGCTGAGACATCCTTAGCCCTCTCATATTTGTTTAAGGCAGGACTTTTCTTATCCTTTCCCTGTCCACCTCTTTTATCCTTACAGAGCCAATCTCTTCAGGAAGGATAAATCTTAGCTCACCTGCAAGAGCTTTTTTATCAACCTCCATTGTCCTTAGAAGTTTCTCAACTGGTATGTTCTTTGGCAATTCAATTGGAAGCCCATAAGAGTCAATGACTCTTTTTATTCGTGATAGTTCTTTCGAATTAAGACCTGCGATGTCTGCTTCTGTACACATTCCTATTGCAATTGCCTCTCCATGAAGGTATCTTTTATACCCTGTGACAGTCTCAATTGCATGGCCTATTGTATGTCCATAATTTAAAATTGCCCTTAAGCCTTGCTCTTTTTCATCCCTTGAGACAACCTCTCCTTTTATCTCGCATGAGCGTCTGATAATGTGGGTCAGGGCTTTTCTATCAAGCCTGAGTATGGCAGACCTTTGCCTTTCAAGAAACTCAAAAAGGCTTTTATCCCATATGACTCCGTATTTAATCACCTCTGCCATGCCTGAGATAAACTCTTTTTGAGGCAGTGTCTTTAAAGTATCTGTATCAATACAGACCAATGATGGCTGATAGAATGTTCCAATCATGTTTTTACCCAATGGATGATTGACACCGGTTTTGCCACCCACTGAGCTATCCACCTGACTTAGAAGTGTTGTTGGAACCTGTATATAGCGGATGCCCCTCATGTATGTGGATGCAGTAAAACCTGCTATATCTCCTATGACACCTCCTCCAAGGGCTATGATAATGGATTTTCTGTCAAGCCCAGCCTTAAGGAGCCCTGTCCATATGTATTCTGCCCATAGAAGGCTTTTGTATTGCTCGCCATCGGGGATAATGACATTCAAAGGCTTAAACCCTGCTTTTTTTATGGAGTCAGATACAACCTTTCCACAGAGCTTATAAACAGTCGGGTTACTAATAATGGCTATTTTTGGGCTTGGCTTATAGGGTTTAAGTTTACTGCCAACTGCACCTAAGATGCCTGAGCCGATATGGATGTCATAGCTTCTTTCACCCAATGAGACCCTTATTTTTTCCAGTAGTTTTTCCTCCTAATCTTCTGCTTCACTTCTAAATTCTACCAACCTTTCCCACAGCAAACAGATAGGAAATCATTATTTATATTTTTTTATTTGTCCTGAATTAAATTCTAAAAGTCTCTTCCAATCAATTTTTCCATCTATACAAAATCGTTGAGCAAATTCTAATGTAAATTTATTTACGACAACAGCATAAGCTTCGAGAAACTCTTCATTTTTTTGTTTTGCCTTGTGTCCGATTGGCTCAATAATATCAATGTAAAAATTTTCACTTCCCGAAACCAATTGCCAAAATTCCTGTCCACAAATTTTATAGTAACCATCTTTTTCGGGGCTTCTATTTTTCTTATTTCCAAAACAACAACCGTTTACCGCAATTACTTTTTTACCTGTTTGGTTTTCTAAAAATTTTTTGGCATTTTCAAAGTTAACTTTCAACTGCTTGATTTGGCTTGCATTGCCCCAATTCCATCCAGCCTTTATTTCTACGATGTAGATGCAATTATTCTTTTCAAATTCCAAATCAATCCCTGTTAACTGCGATTTTTTCGCACTAAAAACTCTGTCACATACAAAAATTGCTAAACCTTCAATAAATTCACCAAATAAAGTTTCTTCTTGAGATTGAAGAAAAGCATCTAAAAATCCTTTTATTAAGTCTTGGGCAGTCAAAATATTTTTAGCCCTGAACAAATAAGGATTTTTCTGCTGAAGAATTTTATCTAATTCTGTTGTAGTTGTAATGTATTCAAGTCGCTTTTGATGAAAAATGGAAATATACTTTTCAACATATTCATAAACTTCATTTAGATTTAGCTGTTTCATATTTCGCTTTTGGTTCAAATAATGAGTATTCACCTCTTATTTCAGATTTCATCATTTCATAATATTCTGAAATAATATCAATTCCTATTGAATTTCTTCTTAGTCTATTGGCAACTCTTAATGTTGTGCCTGAACCCATAAAGGGGTCTAATACAGTATCTCCTTCTTCTGTGAACAGTTTTATGAACCATTCTGGTAAACCTTCTGGAAAAACAGCACTATGGTTTCTATTACTACATTCGGTTGCTAAATGTAATACATTTGTGGGATAAACTTTGTCACGCTTTAACCAATTTGAAATATTTTTCCCAAAACCACTTTTTGACCTTGATTCAAACCTTATCTTATCCTTTTCACTTAAGTTTTTTAATCTATCTTCTACCCAGTCACCAACAGGTATCATAACTGCTTCTTGAAACATTTTAAACTGCTTAGTTTTATTGAATTGTAGCAATCTTTCCCAAGCATCACGAAAACGATTTGGCCACTTTCCAGGATAACAATTCTTTTTATGCCAGATAAATTCTTCTGTCCATAACCAGCCCTGTTTTCTTAATGCTAAAATTAATTCTAAAACATAAGTATGTCGTTCACCATTTTCTGCTTTTTCCTTAACATTCAAAATAAATGTACCTTCTGGCTTTAACACCCTTAAAAATTGTTCGCTTCTCAATAAAAACCAGTCAACATATTCCTCTGGTTTAATTCCACCATATGTATGGACACGTCTATCAGCGTAAGGTGGTGATGTAAAGATTAAATCTATGGAGTTTTCATTAAGGTCTTTTAAAACCTCTTTGCAATCACCTAAAATTATTTCACTCTGAATCTTCCTCATAATTTATCAAAGTAATTCTGAAACAAGTTCTTTAAAGCTTTTGATTTCAGACCATCTAACACATTTAACTCCAACCTCCCCATTCCAGTAATAATAAACATCGCTGTTAACTTCCGCAAGATTGCCACTCCCATAATAATTTATAAGGTAATCATGCATTTTACTTTCTAAATCTTCCTTATCTTTTGCATAGAAAACCTTCCCGAATATTTGTTCATATTCTCCACATACAAATTCAAAATTGACAAAATATATTTTTCCTTTATTATCCATTATTAAACACGGTTATACAATTCACTTTTCCACCCACTCACTTGCCTGTTTGATGGTAAAAAGTTCTTCTTTGTTTTCCATTATATTCTACACCATTTAGTTATATATTTTTTGCCCCCTTCAGTATCTCTTCTGCAATTTCTCTTGGTGTCTTCCCCTCTGTGTCTACCATAATATCTGCCTTCTCATAAAAAGGTGTTCTATATGCTAAAAGCTCTTTTATTTTTTTTAGCGGGTCATTGACCTGTAGAAGCGGTCTTGTGCTGTCATTAGCGGTTCTTTTAAGAATGCTCTCAGGGCTTGCCTTAAGCCACACTATGATGCCGTGCTCTTTCAAAGATGACATATTCTCCTCTTTCAAGACCGCACCGCCCCCTGTTGAGATAACGACATTCTTCTGCTTTGAAATATTCTTTATAATGTTTGTCTCTATGTCCCTGAAATAAGGCTCTCCATGTGTTTTAAATATCTCTGTAATAGGCATCCCCTCTTTTTTTACAATCTTCTCATCCATATCTATGAAGGTAAACCCTAACCTTATTGAAAGCTCTTTTCCGACCTCTGTCTTGCCAGTTCCCATAAAGCCTGTAAGGACTATGTTTTTCAATGGTGCTCAGAAGCCCTTTAGATATTCTATATAGGAGTTATAGTTTCTCTTTGTCTCCTTGATGCTATCTCCACCGAACTTCTCTAAAAAGGCATCCGATAGAGTAAGTGCTGTCATTGCCTCTCCTATAACAGATGCAGAAGGCACAGCGCATATGTCAGAGCGCTCATACACCGCAGAAACTGGTTTTTTCGTCTTTATATCAACTGTCCTGAGCGGCTTCCTCTGTGTTGGTATGGGCTTCATTGCGGCTCTTAACACTATAGGCATTCCATTAGTCATTCCGCCTTCTATTCCGCCTGCGTTGTTTGTCTTTCTAAGGAATCTTCCACTTCTATAGAAAATCTCATCCATGACATCCCTTCCGAATCGAGATGCCATATTAAATCCTGAGCCCACTGCCACTGCCTTTATTGCCTGTATGGACATGAGTGCCTGTGCAAGCCTTCCATCGAGCCTCCTGTCCCACTGGATGTGGCTTCCAAGCCCCGGAGGCACACCTACTGCAAAGACCTCAAAGACTCCGCCCAATGAGTTTCCCTCCTTTTGTGCCTTTTCAATCAGTTTTTCCATTTCTTTAGAGTCGTTCTTAAAAGGACATCTCACAGGGGATTTCTCTGCCTTCTCGGCAATGGAAATGAGATAACGAGGCTCTGCCCAGAATTTGGGCTCTGTCTCCTTACATTTTACAGAGCCGATTGAAATCACATAACTTCCGATTAATATGTCAAACTCCTCAAGAAGCCTTTTGGCAACTGCACCCAATGCAACCCTCATTGCAGTTTCTCTTGCACTTGAACGCTCAAGTATGTCCCTTATGTCGTGTGTGTTGTATTTCATAGCTCCTGCAAGGTCTGCATGCCCGGGTCTTGGCTTTGTGACAGGCTCAATTACATTTAAGATAGCCTCCGAGGACATTACCTCTTTCCAGTTAATCCAGTCTTTGTTTTCGATGAGAAGGCTCAAAGGAGACCCTAATGTCTTACCCAATCTCACACCCGAGAGGATTTCAGCGCGATCATCTTCTATCTTCATTCTTCCGCCTCTGCCTTTACCTCCCTGCCTTCTTTTAAGCTCTTTATTTATGTCATCGGGTAAAAGGGGTAGACCAGAAGGGATGCCCTCGATTATGCCGATAAGGGCTTTTCCGTGGGATTCTCCTCCAGTAAGGAATCTTAATGACATTGGGTAATTATACCTGTTTTGCCTGAGAAAATGTAATCCGAGTAATTATTTATTTGGTTGTCTCTGAAGATGCCTTGAGTTACTCGGCTAACTTGCCTGTTGACAGTTCCTAACGAGCAAATATAAAATTTACTGATGTCGGGAAAAAACAAAGACAAGAGGCATTTCTACAGGTACAACAGAAAATCCAACTTTAAGGTTCATATCGGAGGCAAATCCTTTAAGGCAGAGACCTTTGATTATTCCTTAAGCGGTATCGGAGCTGAGGTCGAAGACTCCCCGCCCATCGATGTGGGCGATACCCTTCATATAGACATCCCCAACAGCTCCCTTAGGTTTCAGGGAAGGGTCGTGAGGGCAGAGAAATCAAAGGCTGGATTAAAAATAGGGGTCTTCAGGCTAAGCCCTTTTTGTGGTTCTTTAGGGGAGTTTAAGCTCTCCGATATCTTACTTGGACTTCAAAGGGGAGGTAAGACAGGCATACTCAGCCTGAAAAACGGAAGTGTAATAAAAAGCATCTTTATAAATTCAGGAGACATGGTATTTGCCTCGTCGAATCAGGATGCTGACAGGCTTGGGCATGTGCTCCTCATGGAAGGCAGGCTTAGCCCCGAACAATATGAAAGGTTATTAGAGACAGTTAATAAGACAGGTAAGAGGCAGGGTAGGGTCCTCGTTGAATTGGGCTATCTTAAGCCTCAGGAGCTTCCATGGGCCGTAAGGCATCATGTCGAGCATATCATCCTGAGTGTTTTTGCCTTTGAAGATGCAGAGTTTGGCTTCAGGGAAGGACCGCTTCCAAAAGATGAGGTCATACCCCTTAGGCTTTCTGCGGCAAATCTCATATATCGGGGCATAAAGAAGATTGAAAATCCATCTTATATCAGACGTGAATGTCCTACACATGACAATATAATATGTTTTTCTTCAGACCCGCTTGACCTTTTTCAGGACATAAGATTAGATGAGGAGGATAAAAAACTCCTTTCTTATGTGGATGGAAAAACAGATATAAAACAAATCATTCAGCTTATGCATATCGGTGAGGATAAAATACTGAAATCCATCTATGCACTTCTTTTAACGAGAATAATAACTGTCAAGGAAGGAGAAGAGCCCTCTATCGATATATCTGCCGAGGAGGTTATTGGGCAAAAGGATATGTCTGCTGAGGTTGTGGAAAAGATAGAGAGGCTTTATCAGGTATACAACAGTCTTGGCTACTACGGCGTCTTAAGGGTCAAAGACACAGCCTCGAGTGAGGAGATAAGAAGGGCATATTACAGGATGGCAAAGGAATTTCATCCTGACAGGCATTTCTCTTTGCCCCATGAGGAGAAAAGCAAGTTAAACGCATTGTTTTCGTATATAACGACTGCTTACTCAACCCTTACGAACCCAACATCGAGAAAGCAATACGATACGGCACTTTCAGACAAACCTCAAAGGTCATTTTCAAATGAAGAGACAGCGTCTCAAAAATTCGAGCAGGGCATGATTGAGCTTAAGCGAGGAAAATTCTCCGAATCCGCAAGACTTTTCTCGGAGGCAACCTATTACGACAACTCCATTGCAAAATACCACTACTACTATGGCAGTGCCCTGAGAAGACTCGAAAAACACAAAGAGGCTGAAAAGGCAGTAGGCAGAGCCCTTAAGATTGACCCATTCAATGCGGATTACCTGTCAGAGGCAGGGCTTATATATTTGAGCCTCGGATTCACCTTAAGGGCAAAGGGAAATTTCGAAAAGGCACTTAAGACAATGCCAACAAATCAAAAGGCAAAAGAAGGACTGGCAAAAATATCCGAGATTGAAAAGGCAGGATAGATTTTTCTACTTTACATAATGGCGTATAATATGCTATTGATAATATTAAAAAATTTAAAGGGGTAAAAAATGAATCACAGGTGCCATCACGGAAATAAGCTCGAATCGCTGTTTACGATAGCCTTATTCATAGCTATGTTTTTCGTCCCGCAAGGAGGCAGTGCCATTGTGATAAAGCCTGGAAGATTAGACCATTTCGCCATTAAAACACCCGAGGTTATGCGGGCAGGCGAGGAGTTCTCGGTAGAGCTTCAGGCATTCGATAAATACGATAACCTTATAACGAATTATGCAGAGACAGGGAAAGATATACAGGTTACGGTATCAGGCGGAGCAGGGCTTAGACCCGATATAGTCAAGGCATCCTCTTTTACAGCCGGAATTGCACGCATAACAGTGCTTGATAAAAAAGCCGAGAGCATAGTCTTTTCTGTGTATGAGGCTGGAGGGACAGTGCCCCTTTATACAAAACAAGTAGAGATTATCCCCAATAAACCGAGCAGTTTTGTAGTTAAATCTCCGGAATCAGTAAGTGCAGGAAGGGCTTTTGAGGCAACGATTACTGCAAAGGATGCATTTGGCAACACAGTAAGGGACGGAACCTTAAGCACGGATATAAGAGTATTTTCAACAGGAAATGTAGAGCTTAAAACCATCAGTCCTCTTATTTTCAAGGACGGAATAAGCATTATAAGCCTTATAACAGAAAAAACAGGTGTGGCATCCTTTGAGGTCAGGGACATAGTCAAAGGAGGAAGCGGTAAGAGTCAGGACATAACAATAACCCCTGCCAGCCTCAACCATTTTAGTATTATCGTTCCCGAGGAGGTAACCGCAGGCAGACCCTTTGAGATAACGATAACTGCAATGGATGCATTCAACAATATTGCCTCGAATTATTCCTCTTATGGCGTTGGAGCAAACATCCTCTCATCAGGCAAAGCCACGGTGTCTCCATCCTATGTCAAGCCTTTGGAGTTCAAAGAGGGCAGGGCAGTGCTCAACCTGACATGTGAAAAGGCAGAGCACATATATTTGACTATTATCGAGGCAGGAAAGACACAGGAAGGTAAAAGCCCGATTATAAGGGTTGAGCCTTCTGGTATCGACAGATTCGTGCTCATAATGCCTGAGGATGCAGTGGCAGGGCAGGGCTTTAGGATAAAAATAGAGGCATACGATAGATTTGAAAACATCATTAAAAACTATAACATAAAGGGCACTGACATCATGCTCAGGACATCAGGCACAGGAACCCTTATACCCGATAAGGTCTCTGCAGTTGACTTCATCGAAGGCGTGGCATCGGTTGATATATCTTATGATAAGGCTGAATCCTTTAGCATCTCTGTCGTTGCTATTTCAAAAGAAGAGCCTCAAAAGGAAAAACCCCTACAGGTTATAGAAAAAAGACCACCTGAAGAAAAACTGCCTCCTAAAAAAGAAGAAAAGCCAAAGGTAGAGGTGAAAAAAATCCCTCCAAAAGCCAAAAAACCTGAAGCAAAAATCCCAAAGAAGGAAAAGATAACAAAGAAGGCGCCTGAAAAGGGCCCCTTTTCAGTCTCTGACATAACCATAGTGGAGGCTGAAAATAAGGCATTGTTCGTAATTAAGATACCCGGCATAAGCACAGGGCTGTCTTACAAAGAAGGGCTTGAGCACCTTGAAGGAAAAGACTGGGTGAAGGTAAGGCTAACGCCTGCGGTAAACAGGATAAGCAAACCCCTGATGTTTAAATCCGCATTTATCGGCGAGGTAAAGGTAAGGGATGTGGAAGGCGGACTGGACATACTTTTTGAGCTTCTTCCAACAAAGGTAAAATACGACATAGAGAGGTCTGCGGACTCCCTTATCATCATACTTACCCCACTTTAGAGAGTAATATGAAACAGAAGATTCTAAAGATATTTGACGAGAGCATTTCGGTAAAAGCGAAATTCGCAAAGGAAAATGCCGACACCATAGCCGAGGTCTCGAGGATGATTGCCAATGCATTCAATGAAGGAAGAAAGCTGATTATCTTTGGAAACGGCGGAAGTGCAACCGATGCATCCCACATAGCCGCAGAGTTTGTAAACAGGTTCAAAAGGGAAAGGCCCCCATTGCCTGCCATAGCCATTAACACAGACATGGCAGTCCTCACTGCGATTGCCAATGATTACGACTACTCCGAGGTCTTTGCAAAGCAGATAAAGGCATTTGGAGAAGAAGGAGATATAGTCATCGGGATAAGCACAAGCGGAGGCTCTCTAAATGTCCTAAAGGCAATGGACATTGCAAAGAAAAAAAAGCTAAAGACGATTGCCTTTACAGGTGCAAAAGGAGAAAAACTTGCAGGAAAGGCAAATTATGCCTTTATCGTTCCATCGGAGAACACACCGAGGATACAGGAGACCCACATAACCTTAGGACATGTCCTCTGCCAGATGGTCGAGGAGATACTGTTTGAGGACCCAAGAAAAAAATAGCCTTATGGTCATGGGCATAGACCCGGGAAGTCTTTCCTGCGGATATGGAATTATAAAAACCAATGGAACTGTCTCTGACTACATAGCCTCAGGAGAGATACGGCTTAACCCAAAAAGCCCCCTTCATATCAGATTGAAATTACTCCATGAGGGGCTTCTAAGCATAATCAAGCAGTATAAGCCCAGCGAGGCTGTGGTAGAAAAGATATTCTTTGCAAAATCGGTAAGGTCTGCCCTGAGCCTGGGCCATGCAAGGGCAATAGCCCTTCTCAGTGCATCATCCGAAGGGGTTTCTGTCTATGAATATAGCGCACTTGAGGTCAAAAAAACCGTTACGGGCTATGGAAGAGCCGAAAAGGCGCAGGTGGAGGCAATGGTGAGAAGAATCTTAAACATCGATACTCCGCTTTCTTCGGACAGTGCAGATGCTCTTGCCTTGGCACTGTGCAGGACAAGCAGGGCTAAGTTAGATGCATTAACCCTTAAGGAAGTAAGAAAGGCACGACTCCGATGATAGGGTCTCTTAAAGGCAGGATTCTTACGAAAAGGCCTGAAAATTTTATCGTCGAGACCAATGGTGTTGGCTATCAGGTCAATGTTCCCATTTCCACACTCTCTCTGCTTCCACATGAAGGGCAGGAGGTATTTCTTTACATATACACTCATGTTCGAGAGGATTCGCTTCAGCTTTACGGGTTTATGAGCGAGGATGAAAAAAGGGTATTCGTTTCGCTACTTGGCATAACAGGCATAGGTCCAAGGGTTGCCTTGAATATTCTGTCAGGCATCTCCTATCAGGACCTCTTAATGACAATAGAGGCAGAGGATGTAAGAATGCTTACGAGAATACCCGGTCTTGGCAAAAAAACCGCAGAGAGACTTATCCTCGAGCTAAGGGGCAAACTGCCTTTAAAGGCAGATGTAAGAGACAGGGTGTTTGAGGATGCCCTTTCAGCACTGATAAACCTTGGATATAAAAAACCCGTGGCAGAGGAGGTATTGGGAAAAACATATAAAAAAGGCAGTAATGATATAGAGGGCACTCTTAAGGAGGCATTGAAACTTCTAAGTGGCGGAGAAAATGAAAAAAGAAGGTAAGCAACCGAGTACTATGGGCTTACATCCCGAGGAAGAGGAGCGCTCCTATGAGTTTAGCCTGAGACCAAAGACATTCGATGAGTTCGTTGGTCAGGAAAAGACAAAGGAAAACCTGAAGGTCTTTATAAAGGCCGCATCCATGAGGAAAGAGGCATTGGACCATGTGCTCTTTTATGGCCCTCCTGGGCTTGGAAAAACAACCCTTGCACATATAATAGCCTCGGAGCTAAGGGTAAATATCAAGGGCACATCTGGACCTGTGCTTGAAAGGCAAGGAGACCTTGCCGCAATCCTTACGAATCTCTCCGAGCACGATGTGCTTTTTATAGATGAAATCCATAGACTGCCAAGAATCGTAGAAGAAGTGCTATATCCGGCAATGGAGGACTTTCAGTTAGATATAATCATCGGACAGGGACCCAGTGCAAGGACATTGAAATTAACCCTTCCTGCATTTACACTAATAGGCGCCACTACAAGAAGTGGGCTTCTTACATCTCCTCTTCGTGAGAGATTTGGCATAATAAGCAGGCTTGAATTTTATGGGACAGAGGAACTAAAGAAAATAGTTATGCGCTCCTCAGCAATACTGGATGTAGCAACCGGTGATGATGCCAGCCTTGAGATAGCCTCCCGCTCGAGAGGCACACCGAGGATTGCCAACAGGCTCCTTAGAAGAATTAGGGATTTTGCAGAGGTTAAAGGCACAGGCAAAATAGACCTCGATGTTGCACAGAATGCCCTTAGTGCACTTGAGGTCGACTCCATAGGACTTGACGATATGGACAGAAAACTCCTTCTTACGCTTATCGAGAAATTCGGAGGAGGACCTGTTGGAATCGACACCCTTTCGGCATCTCTCAGAGAGGAAAAAGACACCATAGAGGATGTCTGCGAGCCATTTCTCCTTCAGGTAGGAATGATTGAAAGAACCCCAAGAGGAAGGGTTGCAACTAAAAACGCATACATCCATCTGAATGCGGACTTGCCAAAAGGGCTGTTTTAAACAATCCCATGAAAGGGCTCCTTTTGGACTGTCTTAGGGTATTACTTTATTAAGCTGATATTCTACTATTCCTGTTGCGCCTGCCTTTTTGAGCCGGGGGATGATGTCCCTGACAGTCTTTTCGTCTATAACGACATCTATGTCAAACCATCCCTTGTCAGTGAGTGTCGATATGGTTGGAGAGTGCATAGAAGGCAGGATGCTTAGCACTCTATTTAGGGATTTCTGAGATACATTCATCTTGAGCCCTACTTTTTCCTCTGCGGCTAATGCTCCCTTAAGGAGCATAACAATGGTTTCAATCTTTACCCTTTTCCATTTGTCCTTCCATGCCTTTTTATTTGCAATGAGTCTTGTGCTTGACTGAAGTATTGTCTCGACGATACGGAGGTTGTTTGCCTTGAGCGAGGCGCCTGTTTCTGTAAGCTCGACAATGGCATCTGCAAGATGTGGTGGCTTGACCTCGGTTGCACCCCATGAGAAGTCCACCTCTGCACGAATACCTCTTTCCTTTAAGTATCTCTTTGTGAAGCCTACAAGCTCTGTTGCTATGCGTTTTCCAGCAAGGTCTTTAAGAGCCTTTATCTTTGAGTCATTCGGGACTGCTACGACCCACTTAACAGGGTTTAGTCCTTCTTTTGCATATATTAGCTCTGTAACCTCATGCACATTGGCATTGCCCTCTAATATCCAGTCTTTTCCTGTTAGTCCGCAATCAAGTATTCCCTTTTCCACATAACCTGCCATCTCCTGTGCCCTGATGAGCACTGCATTAATCTCAGGGTCATCGAATTGAGGATAGTAACTGCGGGCTGACACAGAGATGTGATAGCCGGCTTTTCTGAATAGCTTTAATGTGGATTCCTGAAGGCTCCCCTTTGGAAGACCTAATTTTAGAATCTTACGCATCACTTAGAATATCAGATAGACATGGTTATTTTCAATAACAGGGGATTTGTAATATAATAGCGTATCCGTTTAAAAATGAAGGAGGAGACATGGTAAAGGTATATTACGATAAGGATGCTGACCCAAAGGCTCTGAAGGGCAAAAAGATTGCCATCGTAGGCTATGGCAGTCAGGGACATGCCCATGCGCTTAATCTTATGGAAAGCGGTATGGATGTTATAGTGGCTGAGAAGGAAGGTGCAAACTGGATGAAGGCAGAGCAGGCAGGATTCACTGTTATGAAGACATCCGATGCCATAAAGAAGGCAGATGTGATAATGATACTTCTGCCTGATGAGCTACAGGCTGATATTTACAGAGGAGATATAGCCCATAACATCAAGCCCGGCTCTTACATAGCATTTGCCCATGGCTTTAACATCCACTTTGGACAGATACAGCCTCCACCTGATATAAATGTCCTTATGGTTGCACCAAAGGGACCTGGGCACCTTGTAAGGTCAGAGTATCAGAAAGGCTCTGGCGTGCCCTGCCTAATAGCTATTTATCAGAACCCATCAGGAAATACAAAGGATATAGCATTAGCCTATGCATCTGCCATTGGTGGTGGAAGGGCAGGGGTGATAGAGACCACATTCAGGGAAGAGACAGAGACAGACCTTTTCGGAGAGCAGGTGGTGCTCTGTGGAGGCTTGACCTCACTTATACAAGCAGGTTATGAGACCCTCGTTGAGGCAGGCTATAGCCCTGAGATGGCATACTTTGAATGCCTTCACGAGGTAAAGCTCATAGTTGACCTGATATACGAAGGTGGAATCTCCAACATGAGATACTCCATAAGCAACACCGCCCAGTTCGGAGACCTCACGAGGGGTCCAAGAATCATTACAGAGGAAACTAAAAAGGAGATGAAAAAGATACTCACTGAGATTCAATCAGGAGAGTTTGCAAGAGAATGGATACTTGAGTGCAAGGCAAATAAGCCTGTATTTAATGCCCTTACAAGAAAAGGAGAGGAGCATCCAATAGAAGAGGTAGGAGAGAAGCTGAGGGCAATGATGCCATGGCTTAAAAAAGGAAAACTCGTTGATAAGACAAAGGCATAAGTGACTAAGATTGCTAAGGAGGGCTATCCTTTTATCGCAGTGTCAGGCATTGTAGGAGTGGCGGTGTATCTCATAAGCCCTCCAATTTCAGTTTTGCCTTTTCTGCTCACACTCTTTATGGTATTGTTTTTTAGAGACCCTGAAAGGACTCCATCTTCCAATGAAGGCTTTCTTTGTCCTGCTGATGGAAGGGTTATAGTTGTAAAAAACACCTATGAAGAGACATTCATAAAAGGCAATGCCCTCCTGATAAGTATATTCATGTCCCCATTCAATGTTCATGTCAACCGCTCTCCATGTAATGCAGAAGTTCTGGATGTAAGGCACACTAAAGGCAAGTTCTTTTCAGCATATAAAGAAGAAGCCTCACTTAAAAACGAAAACACGGCAATGCTTCTTAAATGCGAGGGCAAGAAGGTGCTTGTCCGACAGGTGGCAGGGTTTCTGGCAAGAAGAACGGTCTGTAGGGCCAAGGTAGGAGATAAACTTAAGCGTGGCGAAAGATTTGGCATAATAAAATTCGGCTCAAGGCTTGATGTGTTTCTGCCCGAAGGAACAGAGCCTGCTATAAAGGTAGGCGATAAGGTAAAGGCAGGGGAGACAGTAATA
Source organism: Nitrospirota bacterium (assembly GCA_016207905.1). NCBI lineage: Bacteria > Pseudomonadati > Nitrospirota > Nitrospirota bacterium. The sequence continues at coordinate 14,856 of JACQZC010000025.1, forward strand.
GGCATTTGAATGTTAAAAGACTATTTTAAAAAAATTTATGAAGTTACCAATCGTGGAGATGCAAGGGAAGAAAGTTATTACTCTGCCCTTGAGGAATTGTTTAAGAAGTATGCAGAATCTTTAGGTAGAAAAGATGTCCAGATAACAACACTACCTAAGAAAACAGAGGCAGGCAATCCTGATTTCAGGGTCTGGGATGGAAAACAGCATATTATTGGCTATATAGAAGCCAAGCTACCAACCACTGAATATTTGGACCAGATAGAGGCAGGAGAGCAATTAAGGCGTTACCGCGATACCTTTCCAAATCTCATATT
>JACQZC010000026.1 GCA_016207905.1 Nitrospirota bacterium
AGCCACCTCTGCAAGCGGTATATAATGACCTCTTAGATTTCCTTATTGAAGAATATCTGACAGTCTCGTAAAAAGTCGTCATCATCTAACTATTTAAAATAATTAGCAAAAAAGCCAAAATAAAGCTTGACATTCAATAATCTTTTTAGTAAAATTACTTATTATTTCAATAAGTTAAGTGAGGTTTAAATGTTTTACACAAAAGACCACAAAAGCATTGACATGTTCGACCAGTTCGCCTTCCTCGGTGAAAAGAGGCGCAGGCTTCTGGACAACTCATGGGCAAAAATCTTCAGGGAGGAAATCCTCCACAATCTCCCTGCAGATAAACTCTCAGGAGTTTACCATGAATTCTTTGGTCGTCCCACAAAGGAAATATATGCCATGCTCGGCATCATGATCCTCCAGCAGATGGAAGACCTGGCTGATGAAGAGGCTGTCCAGCAGTTTGCCTTCAACATCAAGTGGCACTATGCCTTAAACGTTACCAATGCCTCGGATTGCCACTCCTATATCTGTCCAAAGACCCTCTGGACCATGCGCAATATCCTGTGCCAGCAAGACCTATATACACCGCTATTTCAAAACGTAACAGCTGCTCTGGCAAAAGCTTATGAGGTTGATCCCACAAGACAGCGTATGGACTCAACCCATATCTTCTCCAATATGCGACATCTCGGAAGGATCGGTCTCTTTGTAAAGACGATAAAGAAGTTTCTCGTCAATCTGCATCGTCATAATAAGGACCTCTATGCCGAATTGGATAAGGAGCTTCTTGATCGCTACACGACCAAAAAGGGTGAATCAGTCTTCTCAATGGTAAAGCCCTCCGAATCCGCAAAAACCCTTGAAGAGGTGGGCAAAGACCTCTTTTTCCTCATAGAGAGATTTAAAGAAAATGCGGATGTCTCCGGCATGAGCAGCCATCAGCTCATGGTGCGCCTTCTCAAAGAGCAGTGCATAGTAGAAGCAGATGTTGAAACCCACTCAAAAAAGGTACTGGTCAAATCAAACAAGGATGTCCCGTCCGACTCCCTCCAGAACCCTTCCGATCCCGATGCCGGATACAGCGGGCATAAGGGGAAGGGATATCAGGTGCAGGTCATGGAGACCTACTCTCCTGATAAGGAAAAGGATCAGCTGTCCCTAATCACCCATGTTGCAGTAGAACCTGCACACAAGAGCGATGCCAATGCCCTGATCCCTGCCATAGAGGACACATCTGCAAGAGACCTTAAACCGGCGGAGGTTCTGGCTGATAGCCTCTACGGAGGAGATGAAAACTGCGAGCAGGCCAGAGAACTCGGTGTAGAGGTAATATCTCCAACCATGGGCAGCGTTAAGGAAACATCCCTTACCTTAAACGAGTTCACACTGTCTCCTGAAAAAGAGATCACAGCCTGTCCCAAAGGCCTTGCTCCAATACAGATAAAGAAGAAGACAAGCGGCGTAAGAACCGCAGTATTCAGCAAGGAAACATGCTCAGGCTGCGCCGTTTTGTGTGACTGTCCGGTAAAACCAGGCAAACGGTACCACTACTTCCGCTATGACGACAAGGCGCTTCGCCTGGCGCAAAGACGGGCAAGAGAGAAAACCCCTGAGTTTAAAGAAAAGTATCGTTTCCGTGCGGGGAGTGAGGCCACCATGTCGGCATTAGCCCGAAGGACTGGGATAAAGCGATTGCGAGTCCGGGGGCTTGAAGCAGTGAGCCTTGCTGCGACGTTAAAGGCGACAGGACTCAACATCCTTAGGGCAGCTGCGTTCAAAATCCGTGAGAAAAGGAGAAAAGAGGCACAAAGACAGAACAATCCCGGCTTTTTGGACCTTATTTTGGCTTTCAAAGAACAAATTTCGTTGGCAACCAACGTGGGAAGATTTTTCCCATACTTTTACACTGAAAATCGTTTAGCTGCTCATTTTGCAGCGTAATACTTTTTACGAGGGCATCAAATATGCTGTTTGATGAAATAAAAACTATAAACGGAATTTTCCTTGGGATAAGAAACTATTTTGATTTGCATCTAAGCAAAAAAATAGATGAAAAATTGATCCTGCAATTTGATTTATAAACTGTTCTCTTTCGGTAAAAGAGTTTGGACAAAGAATGCTGTGCAGCGTGCCGGCTTGTTTTCTTGATGAAAAGGGAAAAGAGAGGAAATAAATGGTCCCTGTTTTGTCCCTGTTTTTCCGCAGTGGTTCGATTGCAGGACTTAGGTATAAGCTGTATCTATCATATTGCTGCTTTCGCTTAGAAGCGCCTACTGTTGGTGTCCGTGTTAGTCCGTGGCTGATTGCAGGATTTAGGTGGGAAGTGTCCCCTTGTCTTTTACAAATGAGGTTTGTAAATAAATGCCGTGGAGGTAACTGTGATACCTATTGATTATGACGTAATCGTTTTCAAGGAGGATGAAACTTACGTGGCCTATTGTCCTGAACTTGACATTTCAAGTTGCGGGAATGGCGTAGAACATGCTAAGGAGATGCTAAGGACAGCTGTAAGATTGTCCCTTGAAGAGGCAGAAAAGATGGGTACCCTTGAAGATATCCTTGAAGAGGCGAGATACAAGAGGGAGGAAAGCGGACGTTGGACACCGCCGAGGCTTGTGGCAACCGAATTGGTAAGCGTATATTGAAATGACAAAAATAGTTCCCATCCCGGCGAGTAAATTAAGAAAAGTATTTGAAGCAGCTGGATTTAAGTGTGTGAGAATCGAGGGGGACCACTTCGTTTATACAAAAGAGGGGATTGCAAGACCTGTTGTTATCCCGGACTGGAACGAGGTCCCTGTGTTTATAATCAAAAACAACATGAGAACAGCCGGGTTGACAAGAGAGGAGTATTTCTCACTGCTGAAGAAAGTGTAATGAATGAGACTTCGGTATGACAAATTGATGTCCATAGATACCGTGACATGGTTCTGGGTCGGTAGCTATGATGATTATAAACGGTTTTCCGATTGAAACTTAAAAACTGCAAACTACAGAGACCACAGAGATAAATTTTGAGTATAAAAACCTTTTAAAACCCTTTTCTTCTCTGTGTCCTCGTGATTTTGACTTTAAAAATTATGGGTTTTTAAAAGTCATCTTTTGAGTGCACAGAGAAAAGATTTAAAAAAGGGGTTTTCCTTTAGTATTAAAGGGTTTCTCTTTAAAGCCAGCAATAAGAGAGAAGGTCAAAGGGCAAATCATCTATGTCTGAAAGAGATTTTAGTCTCTACCTTGCGGACATATTGGATTCAGGCTCTGCCATAGCCGAGTTTGTCAAAGATCTCTCTGACCTGACCCCAAGCATGCCAGGCAACTTGAAAGCCTGTTGGTGAAGCTTGAAGAGAGATTTAAGAGCGAGAAATAAGTCCAGAGGAGGAAAAGATGAAGATAATAGCGCTGTTTGTAATAGTTTTGATTATGTCGGCAGTTTCAACTGTACATGCAAAAGAGATGTCTTTCTCGCAAGATGATAGAGACAGACTTATAAGACTGGAGACAAAATTTGAAGAGGGACAAAAAGGGGTGCAGAGGCAAATTGAAGAGGGACAAAAAGGTCTCCAGAGGCAAATCGAAGAGGGACAAAAAGGTCTCCAGAGGCAAATCGACGACCTTAAAACATCTAATCAAAAACAATTTGATGATCTTAGAGCCTTTCTGTTCTGGGGTTTTGGAATACTATTCGGCGGTATGGGAATGTTGATTAGTTTTGTTATGTGGGACAGGAGGACTGCATTAGCTCCAGCCGTAGACAAAATTAAGGCGCTTGAGGAAAGAGAAGAAGTATTAGTGAAAGTATTGAAGGAAATGGCGCGCAAGGATGCCAACGCTGCTGAGGCGCTTAGACATGCAGGGCTTGTATAAACTTGTCAGTTCTGAACATGGGAGTGTCAGATTCAAGACCTAACCCAGGTCTTTCCTGTTTGGGAGGACCTCCCCACTCTGTTGGATGCGGTCAGGGAGATTATGGAAGAAGAAGCGAGGCGGGTAATATTGGCCGAAGGCTTGCCAGCGTGTAAGCTCATCAGCATCTGTGAGCCAAGAAAAAAGTGATATTGCAAGACCTGACCCTAAGCACTCCTAAGCACTCGTGGTGTTCCTGGGATTCTCAATTTGTTTATAAGGAGGGCTTATGCACAGGATAATCACTGCAGTAATGATAGTTTTGTTCATTGCATCCACAGCAGGAGCAGTTGAAAGAACAGTTGGAATTTCTGATAGAGAGATAATAGAATCTCTTGCGGAACTGAAAGAGGGCCAAAAGGCGCTGAATCAGAAGATTGGTGATGGTTCAAAAGCAACGAATCAAAGAATTGACGATCTTAGGAGTGAGGTCCAGGCCATTCGGGATCTAATCTACGTAATTATAGGGGGTATCTTTGTTTTAATAGGGTTTGTCATCTGGGACAGGAGAAGTGCCCTTGCACCGGCAATCAAAAAAGCTAAGGAACTTGAGGAAAGAGAAGAACTTCTTGAGAAGGCAATGAAGGAGTATGCGAAGATAGAGCCCAGATTTGCGGATATATTGAAGGCATTCAAGATATAGTGCTCTTCTCCAAATTCCTACAGTGAAAAGTAGGAGATGAGGGATGGGGTGATTTTAGGCAACTACTGATGTATAAAAGGTTTTTCGATC